>NZ_JBXAXY010000004.1:0-152407 GCF_056782015.1 Dellaglioa sp. CoH-57-MRSF-17
TGTCTCCGATTGAATATCGAAAACATACCGACCAGATGATCGCTTAATATTTACTCCAACTTTTGGGGTTCACTTCAGAACCTGCTTAATCACTTTTTTGTTTAGACATTTTGTTCAAATGAAAGTTCAATTAAATATTTATCATGATGTGTCAGATACACGGTTGTTACCCAGACGTCCATATAGTCAGGGATGGAATGATCTAATTTATCGTTAAAGTAATCTAATAAATCACCGTGTTTTGAAACGAAATCATCAGTGAGACGATTAACAGTTAGTTTATCTGGTAAAAAATAAATATCAGCATCAGCTACTTTGACGCTTCCTGGTATGACGAGGGTTATTGAATTAGTATAGGTCAAGCGTGAAAAGAAAACGTCTTCTGGATGTCGTCTGACATAAGATAAGACGAAGAATATAGAATCTGAATTACTAGCCATAAGTGACACTCCCCATCTAAATGATTTACTTCATTATACCAATTTAAACGAAAATGTTTTGATTTATTTTATTATAGTCGTAGACAGACTAAATTTAAAAATATATTTTAGGTTTTTACTTAGGTAAAATCTTAATGGTAGCGTATACTTGAAGGTACAAATATAAACCATTTTATGGAGGTGCAGGCGATGAAGACAGTTCATTTTTATTTAGTAAGACATGGTCAAACACGATTGAACAGATTAAAGAGGCTACAAGGCGTGACTAATTCTCGTCTGACACACAAGGGGCGAGAGGCAGCTAGAAATTTGGGAACACAATTAAAAGATGTCTATTTTGAAGCCGTGTACACAAGTGACTTAAAACGAACGCAAGATACTGCGGACTTTATTCTTGAAAAGCATGACTCTTCGTTTGAATTTCAACCATTAAGAGGACTTCGAGAAGTCGATTTTGGTCGACTAGAAGAGATGAAAAATAAAGATTTAATTCCAATGCTTGTTAAAAAATTTGGTTTTTTTAAAGTGAGTCAGGCCGTTTTAGGGCATAATCGCTTTAGAAACTTAGTAAATATGTTCGCAGAGCTTGAAGGAACTAGCCAAGCTGAAACATATGATAAGATGACTAGTCGAATAATTGATACATTAACGGATATTGGGAATCAGTACCAGACGCAGGGAGGAAATATTTTAATTGTGTCTCATGGTCTTGTGTTATCAAGTTTTATCGACAGCTTAGAAAAAAATCAACTTCCAACGATGCTCTTGAAGAATGCTAGTGTTAGTAACGTTGATTTTAAAAAAGGTAAATTTACAATTGTGAAGATTAATCAAAAGGGGTGATTACGATTGCTATATCCTAAAACGATAAATAAAATTCGACAGTTAGTTAATGATGGTATTGTTCCTGGTGCTTCATATGGGGTTATCCATCATAATACAATTAGCAATCAAAACTATTTGGGATATTCGCAATTAGTCCCTGAAACTGAACAATTAGCTGACAATGCACTTTACGACGTTGCATCACTAACTAAAGTGATAGGAACAACAACTCTTATTTTAAAATTACAAGAAGAGGGTCGTTTGAATGTTGATGATTCCGTAAAAAAATACCTACCAAATTATCAGGACGAACGGGTGACTTTACGGCATATGTTGACGCATACGGCAGATTTTCAAGGGTATATTAAAAATCGAAATCAATTATCGGAACCAGATTTAAAACAAGCACTATTCGGACTAAGTAATGGTGAAAATCTTGGAAAAAAAGTTATTTATAGTGATATCGGACTAATTTTTTTAGGATATATTATTGAAAGTATTTTAAAAATTCCTGTTCAGCAAGCATTGCAGCAAGAAGTCTTAAATCCCTTAGGATTAACTGATAGTACTTTTAGTCCAAATATCTCAAGAAGTGTTCCAACTGAGATTATTCCTGACTTAGGTCTTTTAAAGGGTATTGTTCATGACCCCAAAGCACGGATTTTAAAAGAACATTGTGGATCGGCAGGGTTATTTTCCACTGTATCCGACTTATTACGATTTATGCAGTGGTTTATGTCAGATGGTCCTGAACGTCCAGTATTACGGCCGGAGACGACGCAAATGTTATTCTCAGATCAAACACCTACAAGAAGCTTGGGTCGTTCACTTGGCTGGGATCTTCGTGGAGATGGCGATTGCTTATCTGTCTATCATACTGGTTATACAGGAACATTTATAATAATGGATCAATCCATGCAAGACGGGTTGGTTGTCTTAACGAATAGGGTACATCCGACGAGTGATAATAGTCTCTATTTGGTAAAACGAGATGAAATTATAGAAAGCTTTTTAACGGAAAAAGCTGGATTGTAACCGATTAACATTCAAAAATGTAACCGCTTATGATAAAATAAACCAATAATATGTTTAACGAAGGAGAGAGCAACTAATGACAGAACCTTTATTCTTAAAACCTGTATTACAAGAAAAAATTTGGGGTGGTGATCATCTTAAAACGGTCTTTGGATATGATATTCCAAGTAATCATACTGGTGAACTTTGGGCTATTTCCGCACACTCACATGGCCCAAGTACTGTTTTGAATGGTCCATTTGCTGGCAAAACATTGAATGAAGTCTGGGATTCAAATCGTGAAGTTTTTGGTAATGCTAAAGGGGATGTTTTTCCACTTCTAACTAAAATTTTAGATGCTAATCAAGATTTATCAGTTCAAGTACATCCGGATGATACTTATGCAATGCAACATGAGCATGAACTTGGTAAAACAGAATGTTGGTATGTTATTTCAGCCGAACCTGGGGCAGAACTTATTTATGGGCACCATGCTAAAACACGTGAAGAATTAGCGGAAATGATTCATGACGAAAGATGGGATGATTTATTTACGCATGTACCTGTTAAAGCGGGAGATTTCTTTTATGTTCCTAGTGGTACAATTCATGCCATTGGTTCTGGTGTGATGGTCCTTGAAACGCAACAAAGTAGTGATACAACATATCGTGTTTACGATTTTGACCGTGTGGATGCAACAACGGGTAAGAAGCGTGACTTGCATATTCAACAATCGATTGATGTTACTAATGTGCCTAATAAAGTTCCTGAACTCGATATTCAAACAAAAATGGTCGGGGATGCCAAAGTAACAACCTTTGTTAAAACACCATTCTTTAGTGTTTATGAATGGTTGATTTCAAACGGATCAGCAAATTTTAAAAGAACAGTCGCACCTTATACTCTTGTTTCAGTTTTAAAAGGTGAAGGTCAGATTAAAGTCGATGATAAAATATATGATTTAAAAATGGGTATGCATTTTATTTTACCAAACGAAGTTAAAGAATGGACAATTACAGGTGATATGCAAATTATTGCATCAGAACCTGGAGAAAAAGCATAAAAAAATAAAGATTCAAACAATAATATACTATTGTTTGAATCTTTATTTTTTTACTAAAATGTTGGTTCGATAACGAGTGCTTCTTGTTGACTAAAATCAACATCTGGATATTTACGATGCAACGCAAGCAGTAGTAGACGTTTAGCTAATTCACCATTTCTTGTTAAGATTGGGCCATGGAAATATGAACCAAAAACGTTTTTGTAAATGACACCTTCTGAAGCATCACTACCATTATTACCTTTACCTTTTAACACTTTACCAAGTGGTCGTTCATCTTTACCGAGGAAGGTCATCCCGTTATGATTTTCAAAACCATGGTAAGTTTCACCGGTATCTTCATTTTGAATCGTAATATCTCCGATAAAACGATTGTCATCTTGTGTCTCTGTATAATGACTCATTGCACCAATGCCAGGAATTTTTTCACCATCAGCACCGACATAATATTGACCAAGTAATTGGTAACCGCCACAAATTGCGAGGAGGGGACCGTTATCTTCAATATAGTCGGTTAAGGCCTCTTTTTTGTCTTGAATATCTTTTGAGACAATTTTTTGTTCGAAATCTTGTCCACCACCAAAGAAAGTTAAGTCAAAATGATCTTTGTCAAAAGGTTGATCTAAACTGATGACTTCAGTTTGTAAGTCAGTATCCATTTGCTTGGCATAATATTCTAACACCAATAGGTTACCAACATCACCATAAGTATTTAATAAGTCACCATATAAATGGGCGACGTTTAAATGATATTTTGCCATTATTACATGCCCTCCTTGATATAACCATCATTAGCGAGTGATTTACGTAACTGTAAAACAGCTGTATAAGTGGCTAAAACGTAAATATGTTTTGTGGGGAAGGTTTTAAGTTGTTCGATAACTTTAGCAATGTCAGGTTCTTTAATTAATTGTTCATCTTTGACACCAGCGACCTTAAAACGGAATGAAACATCTTTATAACGTTCACCACCCGTCATGAATTGAGGAATGTTCATTTGTGTTAATTGTTCGAAATTCCCATCCCAAATCCAACTGGTATCAATACCATCTGCGTAATTTGCATTTAATAAGAAGGCCAACGAGAATGGTTCTGTATCTGTTGCAATCATATCTAGTACCTGATCGAGGCCAACTGGATTTTTAACTAAAACTAAGGTAATGTCTTTGTCTTCAACATGGATGACTTCTTGTCGACCAAAGACTTGCTCATCGTCTTCACTTAATGTATTACTAATTGTTGCAGGACCAACATTGAAGACACGACCAACTGCATAAGCAGCAAGGGCGTTGTAGATGTTATATAAACCGCCGACATGAATTTCCATGGGTTGTCCATCAACTATAAAGTGAGATGATGTGGGTGTTTGTTCTAAAAGTGATGTTAATTGGTAGTCTAATTTTGGACGACTAAAATGACAGTTTGGACAATAATATTTCCCGAGATTAGCATACGTACGGGTTTTATAATGTAAGATATGTTGACAAACTGGACAAAGAATCCCATCAGTATTCGTAGGTGCTAAACTTTCTGTTTCCTCTTCATGATTAAAACCGTAGAAAACAAAAGGATTTGGTAATTCAATTGAATGGAAAATGGGTGCATCACCATTTGCAATAATTGTTGCATTGGGTGCTAATTTAATCCCATCAATAATTTTTTTGTAAGTTGTATAAATTTCACCGTAGCGGTCCATTTGATCACGGAAAATATTTGTTAGAACAAATGCTTTAGGCGTGATGTATTGGGTTACTTTAATGACATTTGCTTCATCAACCTCAAGAACAGCAAGAGGACGCTCATTTTTTTTGCGCTTATCCGTTAGAAATGCTGTGATAATACCTTGTTCCATATTTGATCCAGCAGAGTTTGTTAAGATATGGTCATATTTAGCACCTAAAACCTTAACTGTTAAGGCGGTTGTTAAGGTTTTACCGTTGGTTCCAGTGATGACAATAACGTCATAATTAGCACCTAATGTTTTTAAAATTTCTGGATCTAACGCGGCAGTTATTTTGCCGGGTAGAGAGCTACCACCTTTTAGAAAGGTGTGCAAAAACCAATATGATGATTTCCCTGCGACAGTTGCTATTGAGCTTTTTATCGTCATTAAAATATCCTCCGTTTACAGAAAATTGACTACATAGGATAGAATCCACGTCATAGCCTACTTTACTGAATTTATATTATGTCTATAATAGCATAATTACAAAATTCTACATATAAAATGCCTAATATTAAGAAAAAATTTTTATTTAATGAAATCCAAGCTTAAATCGGATATACTTAAAGACGGAAATCTGAAAAACAGAAGAGGTTTATTATGGCGCAATTATTTTTTAAATACGGTGCAATGAATAGTGGTAAGACAATTGAAATCTTAAAAGTTGCGCATAATTATGAAGAACAAAATAAATCAGTTATTATTTTAACAAGTGGTGTGGATGACAGGGATGGTGTTGGATTTGTTTCAAGTCGAATTGGATTGAAACGTGAGGCGACACCTATTTTTGAAGAAACAAATGTCTTTGATTTAGTTCAACAGACTAATTCAAATGCTGCTTGTGTTTTAATAGACGAATCACAATTTCTAAAACAAGCACATATTATTCAATTAGCTAAAATTGTGGATGAATTAAATATTCCAGTTATGGCTTTTGGGTTAAAGAATGATTTTAAAAACGAATTGTTTGAAGGATCAAAATATTTATTATTATATGCTGACAAGATTGAAGAAATGAAAACAATTTGCTGGTTTTGTCATAAAAAGGCCATCATGAATTTACGTATTCATGATGGTAAACCTGTATATGCTGGCGAACAAATTTTAATAGGTGGTAATGAAGATTATTATCCAGTATGTCGTAAACATTATAACAATCCGTTGATGACACAATTACAATAATCAGATAGACTAGAAAGATAAAGAATTAAGAGGAGACAATATAAAATGGATGAAATGTATGATCAATTACAATCAGTTGATGATCGCTATGAAGAATTAGGCGAATTATTGTCTGATCCTGAGATTATTTCAAATAATAATCGGTTTATGGAATTATCAAAAGAAATGGCAAGTATCCGCGAAACAGTTGAGAAATATCGCCAATATAAAGTTGTTGTTCAAGAACTTGCAGATGCTGAAGAAATGCTAGGCGAAAATTTAGATTCTGAAATGGCTGAAATGGCTAAAGAAGAATTATCTGACGCAAAGAAAGCAAAAGCAGCTTTAGAAGAAGAAATTAAGGTACTATTAATTCCTAAGGATCCTAATGATGATAAAAATATTATCATGGAAATTCACGGCGCTGCCGGTGGGGATGAAGCTAGTTTATTTGCTGCAGATTTATTCTCAATGTATTCTAAATACGCTGAGAAGCAAGGTTGGACTGTTGAAATTGTGGATAAAAATGTGACTGAAGTCGGTGGTTTTAAAGAAATTGTCCTGTTGATTAATGGTGATAGTGTCTTTTCTAAGCTGAAATATGAAAGTGGTGCACATCGAGTTCAACGAATTCCATCAACAGAATCAGCTGGACGTGTGCATACTTCTACTGCAACAGTAGGTGTTATGCCTGAAGCAGAAGATGTTGAAATTGAAATTGATGCAAAAGATATTAGAACGGATGTTTATCGTTCTTCTGGTGCCGGTGGACAACATGTTAATAAGACATCATCTGCTGTCCGAATGACCCATTTACCAACAAACATTGTTGTAGCTATGCAAGATGAACGTTCACAACAACAAAATCGTGAAAAAGCTATGAAAATTTTGAAGGCTCGAGTTTATGATTTCTATTCACAACAAGAACAAAGTGCTTACAATGAAAATAGAAAATCAGCTGTTGGATCAGGGGACCGTTCAGAACGAATTAGAACTTATAATTTCCCTCAAAATCGTGTGACTGATCATCGAATTGGATTATCATTGAATAAATTAGATCGTGTTATGAATGGTGAACTTGAAGAAGTAATCGATTCATTGATTTTATATGATCAAACACAAAAAATGGAAAAGTTGCAAGAAAATGACTAATCCAACCTACTATGAAGCCTTGAAATGGGCTTCTTTGTGTATAGAGGAACATAAGTTAGAAGTTGAAAGTGGTCAGTGGTTATTATTAGAGCGACTAAGCTGGTCAACGACTGATTTATTAATGAATTATCAAACAAAAATGCCAAAAAATGAGTGGCAACAATATCAGATAGATATTCAGCAATTTTGTGATGGAATGCCGGCACAATACATTATTGGTCATGCCTACTTTTTTGGTATGCAATTGAAAGTGACCGAAGCAACCCTTATTCCGAGACCTGAGACGGAAGAATTGGTAGAATGGATGTTGGAGACATTGCCTGCTAATGAGAAGTTGGTAATTGCTGATATTGGAACCGGTTCTGGAGCAATTGCGATTGCTTTAAAACAACAGCGACCAAATTGGCAAATCTTTGCAAGTGATATTTCTAAAGAAGCAATTACGGTTGCCAAAAAAAATGCACAAGCACAGCAAGTTGATGTAACATTTTTGATTGGAGATTTAACAGAACCTATTCATGAATTGAAAGTGGATGTCATCGTGTCTAATCCACCATACATTGCCGAAAATGAGCGAGATGTGATGGATAAAAGTGTGATTGAACATGAACCGCAAGTCGCATTATTTGCAGCTGAAAATGGTCTAATCTTGTATCGAAGAATGATAGAAGAGGTGGCTCGCTTCACGCAAAAACCAAGAGATATTTTCTTTGAAATAGGGTATCAACAAGAAAACGCCGTGATAAAGATGTTAACAAACGCATTTGAAAATGCAGTTTTAATAGAAGGAAAAAAAGATAGTTTTGATAATCAAAGAATGATTCACGCAAAATTATAAAAGGGGTGTTGAGTTAATGGAAACAATTATTTATCAACCTAATGAAATAGAAACTGCTGCAGAGTTATTAAAGCAAGGACAATTGATCGCATTCCCAACTGAAACAGTGTACGGATTGGGTGCCGATGCGACAAATGAAGAGGCAGTCAAACAAGTGTATGCTGCAAAAGGTCGACCAAGTGATAATCCACTAATCGTACACGTTGCCGATGTAGAGACAGTTCGGGAATATGCACAACCACTTACTGCCAATGTGGAAAAGTTAATTAAAACATTTTGGCCGGGTTCATTGACGCTTATCCTTAAATTAAAAGCAGGAGCTCTTTCAAAGACTGTTACAGGCGGTTTAGAAACTGCAGCCTTTAGAATGCCAGATAACAAAGTTACATTAGATTTTATTATTAAGTCGGGCGTTCCAATTGTTGGCCCTTCAGCTAATACTTCAGGTAAACCTAGTCCAACAATGGCAGAACATGTTGCTCATGATTTGAATGGTAAAATTGCTGGTATCATTGATGATGGGCAAACAAAAGTAGGGGTGGAGTCAACTGTCTTAGACATGAGTACAGATGAACCAACAATTTTGAGACCTGGAGCAGTTACTCAGTCACAAATTGAGGATGTAATTGGACACGTTAGTGATGATACACATGAAGTTGCCGAAGGAGAAACGCCAAAAGCACCTGGGATGAAGTATCGACATTATGCACCAAGAGCACAAGTTGTGATTGTTGATTCAACACAAAATTGGTCAGATATTTTAGACTGGGTCGCTAAACAAGATATTGCAATCGGATTAATGGCAAAAGAAGGTCAAATTGATACGGATCAGATACCTAAGAATAGTGGCTATTCTTCTTTAGGAAAAACAATTGAATCAGCAAGCCAATCACTTTTTGACGGTTTACGCTACTTCGATGACAACCCTAATGTTCAAATGATTTTAGTTGAAGGGTTTGATAAAAAGGGATTGGGTGTTGCTTACATGAACCGTCTTGAAAAAGCAGCAAGTAGCCAAAATATTGTTGAACTTATGGATGCTGAAAAAGTGAAATATAAACAACAGGATAAAGAATTGTGGGATGCAATCGCTCATGAAGAAAAACGCCAAGAGGACAATATTGAATTAATTGCGTCTGAAAATATCGTTTCTGATGCTGTACGTGCTGCACAAGGTAGCGTGTTAACCAATAAGTATGCTGAAGGGTATCCTAATAAGCGTTACTACGGTGGTTGTGAGTATATTGATGTAGTTGAACAATTAGCTATTGATCGTGCTAAGGCACTATTCCATGCTGAATATGCCAATGTACAACCACATTCTGGTTCACAAGCTAATATGGCCGTTTACCAGGCATTTTTAGAACCTCAAGATAAGATTTTAGGAATGAAATTAAACGATGGTGGACATTTAACGCATGGTTCACCAGTAAATTTCTCAGGTGAATTGTACAATTTTGTTAGTTATGGTGTTGATTCTAAAACAGAACGTTTAAATTATGATGCTATTCGAGAGATAGCACTTAAAGAAAAACCTAAAATGATTATTGCTGGAGCCTCAGCTTATAGTCGAATGATCGACTTTACAAAATTTAGAGCAATCGCTGATGAAGTTGGCGCCTATTTAATGGTAGATATGGCTCATATTGCTGGTCTTGTAGCTACTGGACTGCATCCAAATCCCGTAGATGTAGCTGATGTTGTTACGACAACAACGCATAAAACGTTACGTGGCCCTCGTGGTGGAATGATTCTTGCTAAAGAAAAATATGCTAAAAAACTAAACTCGGCAGTTTTCCCTGGTACACAGGGTGGCCCACTTGAACACGTAATTGCTGGGAAAGCGGCAGCATTCTATGAGGCAGCGCAACCAGCATTTACGGCGTATATGTATCAAGTTGTTCAGAATTCACAAGCAATGGCTGGCGTATTTGCACAGTCAGATTTAGTGAGAGTTATTTCTGGTGGAACTGATAATCACTTAATGAACTTAGATGTAACACCTTCTGGGTTAAATGGAAAAGAAGTTCAAAACTTATTAGATCGTGTTCATATTACTGTGAATAAAAATACAATTCCAAATGAATCATTGAGCCCATTTAAAACGTCTGGAATTCGAATTGGAACGCCAGCAATTTCTACTCGTGGGTTTGACAGCGAAGACGTAAAAGTGATTGCAATTCTAATTCTATACGCAATTCAATTTCACGATGATGACGATAAATTAGCCGAAATTGGTTCGCAAGTTTTAGCATTATCTAAAAAGCATCCTATTTCACAAATTAAATACGTTTAAGACTAGTATTTTAGGTAATAATTCGCTAAAATAGAATAGACTAAATTTAAGGGAGTGTTTCGTAATGGGCAAATTTCAAGTGATGGACCATCCGTTAATTCAACACAAATTAACGATTATACGTGATAAGAACTGTGGTACAAAAGAATTTAGAGAAGTTGTTAATGAAATTGCTGAACTAATGGTATATGATGTTTCTCGCGATTTTGCTTTAGAAGATGTTATCGTTGAAACACCTATGGGTAAAACAACACAAAAAACATTGGCTGGTAAGAAAATTGCTATTATTCCTATTTTAAGAGCTGGTTTAGGGATGGTTGATGGTATTTTGGAATTATTACCAGCAGCTAAAGTTGGACATATTGGTATGTACCGTGATGAAACAACATTCCAACCAACAGAATATTTTGTAAAAATGCCTGAAGATATTGCTAGTCGTGATCTTCTTGTAGTAGACCCAATGCTTGCTACTGGTGGTTCTGCTATTATGGCAGTTGATGCATTGAAGAAGCGCGGCGCAAAGACAATTAAGTTTGTTTGTCTTGTTGCGGCTCCAGAAGGTGTTGCAGCTTTACGTGAAAAACATCCTGATATTGATATTTATACAGCAGCACTTGATGATCACTTGAATGAAGATGGCTACATTGTCCCAGGTTTGGGCGATGCAGGTGATCGATTGTTTGGTACGAAATAAATTAAATGAATGGCCCTTAGAATGCTTATGCGTAAGCCGTCTAGGTGTCATTTTTTTTAATGTGAAAAAAAACTCAAAATAAGTCAGAATTTCTTTTGTATTTTATTTCAATTGGTGGTATGATTTCTTTTGTAATTGGAGAATATTTATAAAGTTATTCTCTTTAATTTATACCGTTTTATACGGTCAAATAAAAGTTTGGAAAGAGGTGAAATTCTGTGGATGGAGATGCTTTCGTTGTGAATTTTTATGGCCTACCTTTCAATATTACGAATGTCGTTTCCGGTTTACTTGCATGTGTGATTGTCGCGATGATAGCTATTGTATTATCGAGAAGACTGACCATGAAACCGACTGGTAGACAAAATGTTTTGGAATGGCTCATTGATTTCACCAATGGGATTGTTAAAAGCGCAATGCCAGGAAAAGAAGGTAAGAAGTTTAATTTATTAGCATTTACGTTATTCTTATTTATCTTTGTATCTAACCAAATGGGTTTATTTTTACAAATAGGTTTTGGCGACAAGACGTTGATTAAAAGTCCAACGTCGAGTCCGCTAACGACACTAACGTTTGCATTTTTGATTCTGCTATTATCACATTTTATGGGTGTTATTCAATTCGGATTTAAGGGATATATTAAAAATTCCTATTTGAGTCCAGTTGCATTTCTTTTACCTATTAACTTGATTGAAGAATTTACAAATTTGCTAACATTAGCTCTTCGTTTGTACGGAAACATTTACGCTGGGGAAGTATTATTAACGTTAATTGGTGGTGCAGTTTCTATGGGCCCATTAATGACTATCGTGGCTTTACCAGTTGAAATGATCTGGCAAGGATTCTCTCTGTTTATCGGAAGTATCCAAGCTTACGTATTCGTAACATTGTCAATGGTTTATATCGGTGGAAAAGTACAAAAAGAATAAAACAAGATATCTAAGGAGGAAACAATTATTATGGGATTATTAGCAGCAGGTATTGCAGCTGGTTTAGCCGCTGTCGCAACAGGTATTGGTAATGGTTTAGTTATTTCTAAAACAATCGAAGGTATGGCTCGCCAACCAGAATTATCTGGTCAATTACGTTCAACAATGTTTATTGGTGTTGGTTTGATTGAAGCCGTTCCTATTATTGCTATCGTTATTTCATTCTTATTGATGGCTAAATAATTTTTGAAATTAAGTTTGATTCTTCGTTGATACAACGAAATATATTAATTTTAAAAAGGAGGTGTCAATAGATGTTTTCAG
Organism: Dellaglioa sp. CoH-57-MRSF-17; assembly: GCF_056782015.1. The sequence continues at coordinate 12,460 of NZ_JBXAXY010000004.1, forward strand.
ATTTAGTTTTCGGTGCAGTTGGTAATTTTCAAACTGGTGATTTCTTATTCTATATTATTTCGTTTGTTATTTTGATGTTAATCATCAAACACTTTGCATGGGGTCCTGTCACAAAAATGATGAGTGACCGTGCAGATAAAATTGCAAATGATTTAGATTCTGCTGAAGATTCAAGAAAAAAAGCCGATATTTTGGCAACTGAACGACAAGACCAATTAGATAATTCACGTCAAGAAGCATCTGAAATTGTTAGTCGTGCAAAAGATAACGGTAAAAAGCAACATGATGATATCGTTTCTGGAGCTCAAGATGAAGCAACGACGTTGAAACAAAATGCTGTTAAAGATATTGAACAAGAACGCCAAGAAGTATTGAGTAGCGTTCAAAGTGATGTCGCTGAATTATCTATTGAAATTGCTTCTAAGATTATTCAAAAAGAATTAAATGAGAATGATCAAAAAAACTTAATCAATTCTTATATTGAAGGGTTGGTAAAGTAAAATGAAATTAGATAAGGCAACCGTTGCCAATCGTTACGGTGAAGCCATCTTTGAAATTGCTGATGAACAAGGTAATATTGTTGCCTTTTCTGAAGAATTAGAGGAAGTTAGACAAGTTTTTCTTGCTAATCCACAATTGAGTGAAGTGCTTGTTGATGCACGTCTTAATTTGTTAGAAAAGCAAGACCTTGTTAAGGTCTTACTCAAAGATGCATCTCCAATTATTGCAAACGTTATCCAAATGGTCTTTGATTATGGTCGAATGGGTGATATGGTTGGAATAATTGAAGAATTCGAACGATTATGCGATGTTAAAGAAAAAATTGTACATGCAACCGTTACAACTGCAATTGAGCTTGATGATAGTCAATTAACGAAATTATCAAGTAAGTTTGCAGAAAGAATCGGTGCAAATAAGATAGTATTTAACAATATTATTGATGAAAAAATTATTGGTGGCGTTATTATTGAAGCCAATAATCAGATTTTTGATGGATCAATTTCATCAAAAATCAACAAAGTAAAACGATTATTAGCGGAGTAACATATTAAAGTAGTTAAGAGGTGAACCTTGTATGAGCATTAAAGCTGAAGAAATCAGTGCTTTAATTAAAGAACAATTGGAACAATATAAAGACGAACTTATCGTTGATGAAGTAGGTACCGTTACTTATGTTGGTGATGGTATTGCTCGTGCACACGGTTTGGATAACGCTTTATCAGGAGAATTGTTAGAATTTTCTGACGGTACTTATGGTATGGCTCAAAATCTAGAAACAAACGATGTTGGTATCGTTATTTTAGGTGGCTATGAAGGTATCCGTGAAGGCGACGTTGTCAAACGTACGGGTAGAATCATGGAAGTTCCTGTTGGTGAAGAACTTATCGGACGTGTTGTTAATCCTTTAGGCCAACCCATCGATGGTAAAGGTGATCTTAAGACAAACAAAACTCGTCCAGTCGAAAAAAAGGCTCCAGGAGTTATGGATCGTAAGTCAGTTGATCAACCTTTACAAACTGGACTTAAAGCTATTGATGCTTTAGTTCCAATTGGCCGTGGACAACGTGAATTGATTATTGGTGATCGTAAGACTGGTAAAACATCAGTTGCTATTGATACGATTTTAAATCAAAAAGATCAAGACATGATTTGTATCTATGTTGCTATTGGACAAAAAGAATCAACTGTTAGCGCACAAGTGGAAACGTTACGTCGATTAGGCGCAATGGACTACACAATTGTCGTTAGTGCTGGTCCTGCTTCTCCCGCACCATTATTATGGTTAGCTCCATATACTGGTTCAGCAATGGGTGAAGAATTCATGTATAACGGTAAACATGTCTTGATTGTATTTGATGATTTATCAAAACAAGCAACGGCTTACCGTGAACTGTCATTAATTTTGAGACGTCCGCCGGGTCGTGAAGCTTATCCTGGTGATGTTTTCTACTTACATTCACGTTTACTTGAACGTGCAGCTAAGTTAAGTGATGAATTGGGTGGTGGTTCAATGACTGCTCTTCCATTTATCGAAACACAGGCTGGTGATGTTTCTGCATATATTCCTACTAACGTAATTTCGATTACTGATGGTCAAATTTTCTTGGATAGTGATTTATTCTATTCAGGTACTCGTCCAGCTATTGATGCTGGTACATCAGTTTCTCGTGTTGGTGGGTCAGCTCAAATTAAAGCAATGAAGAAAGTTGCCGGAAGCCTTCGTTTGGCTCTTGCATCATTCCGAGAATTAGAATCATTTTCTCAATTTGGTTCTGATTTAGATGCCGCAACACAAGCTAAATTAAATCGTGGACATCGTACGGTTGAAGTACTTAAACAACCATTACACAAGCCATTAGTTGTTGAAAAACAAGTTTTAATTTTATATGCATTAACACATGGATTCTTGGATTCAGTTCCTGTTGATGATATTCTTCGTTTTGAAGGTGAAATTTTTGATTTCTTTGATAATAATCATAGTGATCTTTTAAATCACATCAAAGAAACAGGTAATTTACCTGACGAAGATAAATTTGATGCTGCAATCAAAGACTTTTCAGAAGGTTTCCAAGTAACTCCTGAAAAAGCGTAAACTAAAAGTAAATGAAAGATGGTGAGAATTAATGGGTGCTTCATTAATGGAAGTAAAGCGTCGAATCGTTTCAACTAAGAAAACGGGACAAATAACTGGCGCAATGCAAGTTGTTTCGACTGCTAAGTTAAGCCAAATTCAGCGTCATACTCAAAGTTATCAGATATATGCTTCTAAAATTAGAAGTGTCATTACCCATCTTGCCCAATCTCACCTTTTAGATGCTAAAGCTGGAAAATCAAAGCAATCATCTGAGAATGATAGTTCAAAATTTTCAGGTTTTGATATGTTACAAAAGAGACCTGTTAAAAAAAGTGGTTATTTAATTATTACTTCTGATCGTGGTTTAGTTGGTAGTTACAATAGTAACGTAATTAAACAAACATTAGATTTGATGAAGCAAAATGGCCATACTGTAGATAATGCTGTTATTATTGCTGTTGGTGGTACTGGTGCTGACTTCTTTAAAAATAGAGGATATGAGGTTGCCTACGAATACCGTGGTGTAAGTGATATTCCAACGTTTATTGAGGTTCGTGAAATCGTTAAATCAGTAGTAACAATGTATAACAGTGAAGTTTATGATGAATTATTTGTTTGTTATAATCATTTCGTTAATAGTTTACAATCGGACTTTCATTCTGAACAAATGCTTCCTATTTCAGAAGTGAATATGGATACAGATGCAGAAGGTATTGAAACGTCTAATGTGATGGGGAATGAAGATTATGATATGGAACCTTCAGGAGACGCAATTCTTGAAGTTGTTCTACCTCAGTTTGCTGAAAGCTTAGTATATGGTGCGATTTTAGATGCTAAAACAGCTGAACATGCTTCAAGTTCTACAGCAATGAAATCTGCGACAGATAATGCTAAAGATATTATTGCATCATTAGAATTAAAGTATAATCGTGCACGTCAAAGTGCTATTACAACAGAAATTACAGAAATTACTGGTGCAACAGCTGCTTTAGAGTAAAATGACAGGAGGAAATACAGAAGATGAGTCTCGGTAAAGTTGTTCAAGTTATCGGGCCCGTCGTCGATGTACAATTCTCTTTAAACGAAACCTTACCAGATATCAATAATGCGTTAAAAGTTACACGTGAAGATGGAACTGCTCTAATTATCGAAGTTACGCTTGAATTAGGTGACGGAGTTATGAGAACAATCGCCATGGATTCTACGGATGGCTTGCAACGTGGAACAGTTGTTGAAGACACAGGTGCTTCAATTTCTGTCCCTGTTGGTGAAGATACTCTTGGTCGAGTGTTTAACGTTTTAGGAGATACCATTGATGGTGGTCCTGAATTTAATAAAGATGCAGAGCGCAGTAGCATCCATAAAGATGCTCCTAAATATGATGAATTAAGTGCAAGTACTGAGGTTCTTGAAACAGGAATTAAAGTTATTGACTTGTTAGCCCCTTATATTAAAGGTGGTAAAATTGGATTATTCGGTGGTGCCGGTGTTGGTAAAACTGTTTTAATTCAAGAATTAATTCATAATATTGCTCAAGAACATAATGGTATTTCAGTGTTTACCGGTGTTGGTGAACGTACTCGTGAAGGTAATGACCTTTACTTTGAAATGAAAGAATCCGGCGTGTTAGAGAAGACAGCCATGGTGTTTGGTCAGATGAACGAGCCGCCTGGTGCCCGTATGCGTGTTGCATTGACTGGTCTTACAATTGCGGAATATTTCCGTGATGAAAAAGGACAAGATGTGCTATTGTTTATTGATAATATTTTCCGCTTTACACAAGCTGGTTCTGAAGTTTCAGCCTTATTAGGCCGTATTCCTTCAGCCGTAGGTTATCAACCAACATTAGCTACTGAAATGGGTCAATTGCAAGAACGTATCACGTCAACTAAAAAAGGTTCAGTTACATCAATTCAAGCAGTTTATGTTCCAGCTGATGATTATACTGATCCTGCTCCTGCAACGACGTTCGCCCATTTGGATGCAACAACTAACTTGGAACGTAGCTTAACGCAACAAGGTATTTACCCAGCTGTTGATCCTTTGGCTTCAACTTCAAGTGCTTTGACACCTGAAATTGTTGGAGAAGAACATTATCGTGTTGCTACGGAAGTTCAACATACGTTACAACGTTATCGTGAATTACAAGATATTATTTCTATTTTAGGTATGGATGAATTATCTGATGATGAAAAAGTAATTGTAGCACGTGCGCGTCGCATCCAATTCTTCCTTTCACAAAACTTTAATGTTGCCGAACAATTCACAGGAAAACCTGGATCATATGTACCAATTGCTGAAACAGTTCAAGGATTTAAAGATATTCTTGATGGTAAATATGATTCACTTCCTGAAGATGCTTTCAATGGTGTCGGCCCAATCGAAGATGTTATTGAAGCAGCAAATAAAATGGCAAAATAGGGGGTAATAACAGATGGCTGAAGATTCAGTTTTGACCGTTAGTATCGTCACTCCTGATGGTAGTGTTTATGACAATAATGCTAAAATGATTATTGTTAAAACACCCAGCGGGGAAATGGGTATTTTACCCAATCATATTCCAGTTATTGCTTCTCTTGATATTGATGCTGTCAGGGTTAAGGTAAATGATAATGAAGAAGATGAAATTGCCGTAAGTGGTGGATTCATTGAATTTTCAAAAAATGTCGCAACGGTTGTTGCAAATGCAGCAGAATGCCAAGAAGATATTGATGAAAATCGTGCACAGGCTGCTAAAAAAAGAGCTGAGCAGATGATTTCTACTGCAAAACAAACACATAATGTTGATGAACTTAAAAGATCTGAAATTGCACTTAGACGTGCAATCAATCGAATTAATATCTCTAAACATTAATACAAAAGTGGGTGCTGGATTTATTCAGTACCTTTTTTTGTATATACATATTAAATATTTCATTTTTGTTACAAATATTAGCGACAAGTGGTACAAAATATGCTATGCTTATGACGAATAAATTTTAGGAGTGTTTTGATGAATACTGTGGGAATCCAATCGCTAGTTACTTTAATGAGTCATCTAATGTTTATTGGAATTGCTTTTTGGGCAATTCAAGGGTTACGAATAGACAGGTTTTTCCCACAAAGTAGCCAACAAAGAATCAAAGTTTTAATTGTCTTATTGGCTATTTTATTAGGATATACAAGCAGTGCCTTTTTCTTAAATTTTATTGATAATGTTCGTAATTTAGTTTTTTTAGTTAAATAATAACGGGGGAATAACTTGTGGAAAAAATAATCGTCAAGGGTGGAAACTCACTCAATGGAACAGTGCATATAGAAGGCGCAAAGAATGCAGTATTGCCAATTCTAGCAGCCGGAATTTTAGCAAGTAGTGGTGAAAATACACTGTCAAATGTACCAGTTTTGTCAGATGTCTTTACAATGAATAACGTACTACGTTTTTTAAATTTAGACGTTGACTTTAATGAAGAAACTAATGAAGTTAAAATGAGTGCGACTAAAGAATTATCACCAGAAGCACCATTTGAATATGTTTCAAAAATGCGTGCTTCTATTGTTGTAATGGGACCACTTTTGGCACGACTTAAACATGCGAAGATTGCAATGCCTGGTGGGTGTGCAATAGGTTCTCGCCCAATTGATTTGCATTTAAAAGGTTTTGAAGCAATGGGTGCGCATATTGAACAATTCGATGGTTATATAGAAGCAACTGTAGATGAATTAAAGGGTGCCAACATTTATCTTGATTTTCCAAGTGTAGGTGCAACTCAGAATATTATGATGGCTGCAACATTAGCTACTGGTACAACTGTGATTGAAAATGTTGCAAGAGAACCAGAAATTGTTGATTTAGCTAATATTTTAAATAAAATGGGTGCTAAAGTACAAGGTGCTGGTACCGAAACAATTCGCATTCATGGTGTTAAGGCATTACATGGCGCTGATCATGCAGTTGTCCAAGATCGGATTGAAGCAGGGACATTCATGGTTGCTGCAGCAATGACTCAAGGTAATGTTTTAATCGAAGAGGCTATTGCGGAACACAATAAACCATTAATTTCTAAATTAGAAGAAATGGGCATTGACGTTATCCAAGAAGACAATGGTATCCGAGTAATTGGAACAGAAAAAATTAAACCAACTACAGTTAAAACATTGCCTCATCCAGGGTACCCAACTGATATGCAGCCTCAAATGACTGTCCTTCAATTAATGGCAGATGGTACAAGTATTTTAACAGAGACGGTATTCGAAAATCGTTTTATGCATCTTGAAGAATTACGACGTATGAATGCAAAATTTAAGATTGAAGGCAACTCAGTTGTCATGTATGGTCCAACTGACTTCAATGGTGCAGAAGTTGCTGCTACAGACTTAAGAGCTGCTGCAGCACTTGTGCTAGCAGGATTAGTAGCTCGTGGTTATACACAAGTTACACATCTTGAATATCTTGATCGAGGCTACTATCATTTCCATCAAAAGTTAGAAGCTTTGGGTGCTGAAATTAAACGTATCAATGATGATACACAAGATATAATTATTAAGACAGAAAATGAAGTAAAATAGAAGAAATGTCCATTTTGGACATTTTTTTATTGTATAGGTATATGGTATAATGCTTACATTAGTGTAAGTTTTAAGTGCCGAGAGGAGAAGCATAATGGCTAAAGATATTGGTATTGATTTAGGAACCGCAAATGTATTAATTAACGTACAAAATAAAGGAATCGTCTTAAATGAACCATCTGTTGTTGCAATTGACACAAAATCAGGTCGTGTATTAGCAGTTGGATCAGAAGCATATAAAATGGTTGGTAGAACACCTGGTAGTATTAGAGCTATCAGACCTATGAAAAATGGTGTCATTGCTGATTTTGATATTACAGAACAAATGTTAACTTACTTTATTAAAAAATTAAATGTGAGCGGCTTTTTATCAAAACCAAGTATTTTGATTTGTTGCCCAACAAATATCACATCAATTGAACAAAAAGCAATTATTCAAGCTGCTGAAAAAGCTGGTGGTGGCAAGGTTTATCTTGCTGAAGAACCTAAAGTTGCAGCTATTGGTGCTGGGTTGGATATTTATCAACCCCGTGGTAGTTTAGTGATTGATATTGGTGGTGGTACAAGTGATGTTGCCGTTATTTCATTAGGCGATATTGTAGCAAGCCGTTCATTACGTGTTGCTGGTGATCAATTGAATAGTGATGTTATCAATTTTGTTAAGCAAAAACATAACCTTCAAATCGGTGAACGTACAGCTGAAAAAGCTAAAATTGAAATTGGGACAGTTTACCCAGACAATCGTGCATTAGAAATGGAAATTCGTGGACGAGATGTTGTTACTGGTTTACCAAAGACAGTTGTGCTTAGCTCTGCTGAGATTGAAGAAGCAACTCATGATACAATGCAAGCAATCGTTGCAGCAACTAAAGAAGTTCTTGAACAAACACCACCAGAATTAGCATCAGATATTATTGATACTGGGATTATTTTAACAGGTGGCGGTGCATTATTAGATGGTGTTGATTTATTAATGTCATCGAACTTAGATATTCCTGTTATGGTGTCAGAAACACCATTGGATGATGTCGCAAAAGGAACTGGATTCTTGTTAGATCATATTGAAAAACAAGGTAGATAACAACTGTGATACTGGTTATTAAGGGAGGTCTATTAACGGGGCAATCTGTTGATGGACCTTTTCATATAGGAGGTGTCATTTATTTATGCAAAACTTAATGCTTGCACCAATCAAGTTTTATCAAAAATTTATTTCACCGATGTTTCCACCTAGTTGCCGGTACTATCCAACATGTTCAAACTATATGATTAAGGCAATTCAAAAACACGGTGCAAAAGGTATTATTATGGGTATCGGTAGGATTTTACGATGCCATCCTTTTGTCAGAGGCGGATACGATCCCGTACCTGATTACTTTACCGTACGAAGAAATAAGAACCCTAAAGGAGAAGAAAAGCATGTCTAAAAAAGAAAAAGAGATTGAAGTAGCAGAAAATGATATTAAAATTAATGGTGAGGATGCAGTTTCATTAACCGTTGGCGGTATTGAAATTGGTACAGTCATTCAACAAGATACAAAATTTGTTGCAACATTAAGTAACGGTGAGATATTCAAAGCTAAAACTCGTGATGAAGGTATTGATACTTTATTGCGCGATTTTCACTTACATCGCGGTTAATTAGTCAATTATTAAATTTTAGCCTATTCAAAAATTTAACGAAATAAGTGACATAGTGTGGAGGGGAATTCTATGAGTAGTAGAAAAGATGAGGTCGATAGTGAGTCAAGAATTGATTATGGTATTATTTTTGCCGTTTTAGTCTTGGCAATTATTGGGCTTGCCTCAATTTACGTATCAGCATCCCATGATACTAGTGCGACCTCAATTGTTAGCCAAATGGTTTCACAGTTAATGTGGTACGCTATTGGTGTCATTGCAATTGTCGTTATTATGCAATTTGACTCAGAACAATTATGGCGAGTCGCACCGATAGGGTATTTTATTGGCCTGTTTTTATTGATGATTGTTTTAGTCGTATATAGTCGACCTTTATATATAAACACAGGTGCTAAAAGTTGGATACCATTAGTTGGTTCGTTAACGTTCCAACCATCAGAAGTTATGAAGCCAGCATTTATATTAATGTTGGCGCGTGTGGTTACGATACATAACAATGATTATCCAACTCATAAAATTGGGACAGATATTATTTTATTAGCCAAAATGATAGCATGGACGTTACCAGTAGTTATTTTATTAAAACTGCAAAATGATTTTGGAACAATGCTCGTTTTCTTTGCTATTTTAGGTGGTGTCATTTTAGTTTCAGGTATCACTTGGAAGATTATTGGACCGGCATTTGGAACGGTGGCTGTTGTAGGTGGAACGGCATTATATATGGTTATTTCAACAACTGGTCGATCAATTCTAGAAAAAGTTGGCTTTTCTGCCTACCAATTTGACCGAATTGATAACTGGTTAGATCCATCAAAAGATACATCCGGAACAGGATATCAATTATGGCAAAGTATGAAAGCCATTGGATCAGGACAAATGACTGGTAAGGGATTTAACGTGTCAAATGTTTATGTTCCCGTCCGTGAATCTGATATGATTTTTTCTGTTATCGGCGAAAACTTTGGGTTTATTGGTGGTTGTATTTTAATCTTTATTTATTTCTTACTCATTTATCGAATGGTTCGTGCAACCTTTGATACGAAGAATGAATTTTATGCTTACTTATCTACTGGGGTCATTATGATGATTTTATTCCATGTTTTTGAAAACATTGGGATGAGTATTGGGTTACTACCTTTAACAGGTATTCCATTACCATTTGTCAGTCAAGGTGGGTCTGCTTTAGTAGGAAATATGATTGGAATTGGCTTAATTATGTCAATGCGATACCATCATAAGAGTTACATGTTCAGTAGCGAAGACGAAGATTTTGATAAAAAGATAAGGCAGTGATTCTATTATGGAATCACTGTTTTTTAAAACTAGGAGGTTTTGATGATGATTGATTTTTATTGGTATCCTAAATGTTCAACTTGTAGAAAAGCAAAACAATGGTTAGACGAAAATGAGGTTGAATACCATATAATAGATCTTATCCAAGAAACACCAAAGGCGAGTCTAATCGAAAAATGGTTGAATGAGTCTGGTCTTCCAGCAATATCTTTTTTTAATACACAAGGAAATAAGTATCGTGAATTAAATCTAAAAGATAAACGACCAACGATGACAATTCAGCAATCAAGTCAAATTTTAGCATCAGATGGGATGTTAATGAAACGTCCGGTATTAACTGATGGAACAAAATTAACGACCGGATTCAGTGAAGATGTTTTTACAGAGACATGGTTAAATAAATAAAACTGTTGACATTAAATTTTAATCTAGCTATAATCAACTACAATAAGAAATACAGATAAGACGTTTTGAAAAGATGAGTAAATTTTAGTAATTAGTTAAGAGAATCCTGGTAGCTGAAAAGGGATCAAAATTACGGAATTGAATATGGTCTTGGAACGTTTGGTAGATGAGCAATGTTAATCTACCTTGGGTACGCCCAATACAGCGGAAAGGTATCGGTTATATTAAAACCCGTACCTGATGAGATTGTTATCGTGAGGTAACAATAAAACAAGGTGGTAACACGTGAAGTTTATAACTTCTCGTCCTTCCGTTTATTAAACGGGGGATGGGAGGTTATTTTTTTGCAGAAAAATTAGGAGGTATTAACATGATTGAGTTTAAAAATGTATCAAAAGAGTTTATCACGAAAAGTGGTAAGGTTAGCGCTGTTTCTGATGTGAATCTTTCGGTGGAAGATGGTAGCATCTTAGGTATTGTAGGATATTCAGGTGCTGGTAAAAGTACATTAATTAGAATGCTGAATGGATTAGAGACACCAACTTCGGGTGAAGTTGACGTTAATGGCGCTAAAATCGCATCTTTATCGGGTAGAACATTGAGAAAGCAACGTCAAAAAATTGGCATGATTTTTCAACATTTTAATTTACTCTGGTCACGAACGGTTGTGGAAAACATCATGTTTCCACTTGAACTTGCTGGAATAAGTAAAACTGAGCGGTTGTCCAAAGCTGAAGAATTAACAACATTAGTTGGGTTAAAAGGTAAAGAAAATGCATATCCTTCTGAGTTATCTGGTGGACAAAAGCAACGAGTTGGGATTGCTAGGGCTTTAGCGAATGATCCTGAAATTTTGATTTGTGATGAAGCAACAAGTGCGCTAGATCCACAAACAACAGATGAAATATTAGATTTATTACTTCAAATTAATCATAAATTGAAATTAACAATTGTATTAATCACTCATGAAATGCATGTGGTTCGTAAGATATGTGATCACGTTGCTGTAATGGAATCTGGAAAATTAGTGGAGAGTGGACTTGTCTTAGACGTCTTTAAGCGTCCGAAACAAGACGTCACAAAACGATTCGTTAATCAGGAGGTCACACCAGCTCTACATGATACTGAACTTGCTGTAAATGAATTAATTGAAGCTTATCCACAAGGGTTGATTGTTCAATTAACCTTTCACAGTACGCAGACGCAAATGCCAATTATCTCTGAAATGTTAAGACAAATTCCAGAAGTTGATTTTAATATCGTTGAGGGTTCCATTCATCAAACTCAAGGTGGCCCAATTGGAACATTATATATTCAATTAACTGGTCCAAAAATAAGTTTAGATCAAACCGTTCCATTCTTGCAAAAAATGAAAGTAGAAACGGAGGTATTGCATTATGGGGACTAATACTTGGGCGTCATATTTTAACTTTAATGCTGTTAACTGGGATGAATTCTGGTCAAATACTTGGGAAACAATCAGTATGACATTAATATCTACAATAGCCGTTACAATTTTGGGTATTATCTTAGGTCTTATTTTATTTGAAACAAAACAAAAAACGACCGGTAAAATAAGTATCTGGGTAAAAATAATTAATTGGATTGTTTCAGCCATGGTTAACATTTTTCGTTCAATTCCGTTTATTATTTTAATTGTCTTATTATTGCCTTTTACTAAGGCTTTAGTTGGTTCTATTATTGGACCGATTGCAGCATTGCCAGCTCTAATCCTCTCGGCGGCTCCATTTTATGCACGAATGGTGGAACTTGCTTTTCGTGAGATTGATTATGGTGTGATTGAAGCAGCTGAAGCAATGGGTGCTAACAAGGCACAAATCATTTGGAAAGTACTATTACGAGAAAGTTTACCAGCTCTTATTTCAGGGGCGACAGTTACTGGAATTACAATTATTGGGTACACGGCAATGGCTGGTACGATTGGTGCCGGTGGGCTAGGAAATTGGGCTTTCATTGAAGGTTATGGTGCTAATAATAATACTGTTACACTAGTTGCAACGGTCACAATCATCATTATTGTTGCCATTTTTCAACTTATTGGTGATCATTCAGCTAAATTAATCGATAAACGAAATAATTAAGGGGTAACCTCATGAGAATAAACAAAAAGTTCATTTTTTCATTTCTATTTTTGACTCTTTTATTAGCTGGATGCGGGAAACAATCAAATGGAATGACTACTTTGACAATTGGTGCTAGTAATATGCCCCATGCAGAAATTCTAGATCATGTAAAACCAATGTTGGCAAAAGAAGGTATCGATTTAAAAGTTAAAGTTTTTCAGGATTATGTGATGCCTAATAAAGCGACTGAATCTGGTGATTTAGATGCTAATTATTTTCAACATAAACCATTTTTAGATAATTGGGACAAACAGAATAATGGTGATTTAATAAGTGTTGGAAATGTTCATCTTGAACCAATCGGTGTCTATTCTAAACAAGTTAAAAAGTTAACTGATTTGAAGAAAGGAAGTACGGTTTTAGTATCTAACAGTATTTCAGATTATGGTCGTGTTTTAACTATTTTTAAAGATGCTGGATTAATAACCCTGAAAAAAGGGACAGACGTGGCAACTGCAAATTTTGCTGATATCAAAACAAATAAATTAAATTTAGTTTTTAAGCATACGTATGAGCCAAAATTGATGTCTGATTTATATGAAAATAATGAAGGCTCAGCCATCATTATTAATGCAAATTATGCGGTTGAAGCTGGATTAAATCCAACGAAACAAGCTATTGCATTAGAACGTAGTACATCATCATATGCGAATTTAGTTGCTGTCGCACCAAAAAATAAAGATAATCCTGCGATTAAAAAGTTAGTTAAAGCACTACAATCTAAAAAGACACGCGAATGGATTTTGAATAAGTATAAAGGTGCCGTTATTCCTGCAAAATAAAGAGAATTGAATTAGTCGACATGACTAATTCAATTCTCTTTATTTTGCAATTTTATTAATTAGCCATTTGAAAATAGCTAAATCTGATGGTTCTCTTATATAAGACATTTCGGGATGCCATTGAACACCTAAAATGAGACCGTCATTACTACTGATACCTTCAATTAGGCCATCTGAACTTGTCGCAATGGCCGTTAATGAATCACCTAAACGGTTAATGGCTTGGTGATGGTACGTATTGACACGAAGCGTTGAACCATAAGTATCTGATAAATAATTATTTGCTTTAATCGATACAGAATGTGTGGCGTATTCTGGTAATGTTGGATCTTGTAAATGCTTAACTTGCCAATTTGAATAGTCACTTAAATCTTGATAGAGTGTTCCACCAAAAAAGACGTTAAGTATTTGTAGTCCACGGCAAATACCAAGTATTGGTATTTTTCGAGAAATAGCTTCCTTGATTAAAGCGAGCTCCATTTCGTCACGTGGGGGATTTAATTCTTCTAATTTTGGATGAGGTTCTTGGCCGTATAAGATTGGTGAAACATCTTGACCACCTGCTAATAGTAAACCATCTACCAAATCAAGATAACTAGATGCGTTTGCTAAATCAGTAGGAATGATTAGTGGTAAACCGCCAACTTCAATAATGGCATCAATATAGCCTTGAGGTGTATAAGTAATTTCGTTAATGTGCATGCCTGTAATTGGATTTCGATTAGGATTTCCAACAATACCGATAATAGGTTTCATAAATGAACCTCCTCAAAATTTACTTTTTATTAGTTTAACTTAATTAAATAAAGATTGCGAGTCTCGAGGCTCCATTGAAATGGATAATTTATTAAGATAGAATGGAATATATTAATGAATCGGAGGAATGCTAAAATGTCGACACTTGAGGTTAAAAATTTACATGTAGAAATTGAAGATAAAGAAATTTTAAAAGGTGTTAATTTAAAAATGTCGACTGGAGAAGTACACGCAATCATGGGTCCAAATGGAACAGGTAAATCAACTTTATCTGAGGCCATTATGGGGAATCCTGCGTATAAAGTGACAGAAGGCGAAGTATTGCTGAATGGTGTAAACATTTTAGAACTACCTGTTGATGAGCGAGCTCGAGCAGGATTATTTTTAGCAATGCAATATCCTTCAGAAATTCCTGGTGTAACAAATGCTGAATTTATGCGTGCAGCAATCAACGCACGTCGACCGGAAGATAAACAAATCCCAATTCGAGAATATTTAAAGAAATTAGATAAAACGATGACAACTTTAGATATGACTGAGGAAATGGCTGATCGTTATTTAAATGAAGGTTTTTCAGGTGGCGAAAAGAAACGTAATGAAATTTTACAACTGATGATGATTGAACCAAAATTTGCTATTTTAGATGAAATTGATTCAGGTCTAGACATTGATGCATTGAAAGTTGTTTCGAGAGGCGTAAATGAAATGTTGAAAAATGCGGAATTTGGAACACTTATGATTACGCATTACCAACGTTTGCTGAACTATATTGTGCCTGATGTGGTGCACGTTATGATGGATGGACGGGTTGTTAAAACGGGTGGCGCCGAACTTGCAGAAAAACTGGAAGAAGAAGGCTATGCTGGTTTGCGTGATGAATTAGGGCTAGACATTACTTTAACAGACGAGAACCTTTAGTGGAGGGCCGGAAAATGATTGATTTGAAGCTCTTAGAACAAAGTATAATTGATTTTTCAAATTTAAAACAAGAACCTGAGTGGTTTCAACAATTAAGAAGAGATGCCTTTGTAAAAAAAACATTACTAGCGCTTCCTTCATTTGAAAAAATTAGATACCAAAAATGGCCCATTATACCTGAAACACTGGTTAAAGAATCAGGGGAATTTGTTTCAAAAAAATCGGATGAAAATACGTTTATTCAAGTTGGATCTCGAACGATTAGTTTAAATATATCTGAGGAATTAAAAGAAAATCATGTTATTATTTGCGACTGGTCAACCGCGTTAGTGGAACATGCAGATTTAATTAAGAAATATTTTATGACTAAGGCAGTTAAATGGGATAGTGATTTGTTGACCGCAACGCATTTAGCACAATTAACCGGTGGTTTGTTTATTTATGTACCTAAAAATGTTGTATTAGACAACCCAATTACAACTTATTTAACGCAGGATGCACGGGACAATCAGGACTATGTACAGCATGTTTTAATTGTCGCAGCAGAAAATAGTCAGTTTTCATATCTAGAAAATCGTTCAACAGTCGGTGATCAGATCACAACCGCAAATATTATTGTGGAAGTGATTGCTAAAGCTAACAGTCATGTTAAATTTGCTGGAGTTGATCAATTAGGGGAACATACAACAGCATATATTAACCGTCGGGGTTATTTATTAGGCAATGCAAAAATAGATTGGTCAATTGGATTACTTAATAATGGCAATATAATTGGCGATTTCGATTCTGATTTAATTGGTGCAGGTTCTCACGCAGATGTTAAAGTTGTTGCGATTTCAACAGGAAATCAGATTCAAGGGATTGATACACGGGTGACGAATTATGGTAAACATTCAATTGGTCAAATTCTGCAACACGGTGTAATTTTATCGCGTTCTACATTAATATTTAATGGAATTGGCCATATTATTAAAGGTGCAAAGGGTGCGAATGCTCAACAAGAAAGCCGTGTGCTAATGTTATCCACAAAAGCACGTGGAGACGCTAATCCTATTTTATTAATTGATGAAAATGATGTTCAAGCTGGACATGCAGCTAGTGTTGGACGCGTGAATCAGGAACAATTGTACTATCTGATGAGTCGTGGATTACACAAAGAAGAAGCAGAAAGACTTGTTATTCGTGGATTCTTAGGACCTGTTTTAACGGCAATTCCGGCAGTTGATGTTCGTGAACGATTAATCGAAACAATAGAGGGGAAACTCATTAATGGTCAAAAATTTGAAAAAGTATCGCAATGATTTTCCTATTTTAAAGCAAATTGTGAATGATGAACCGTTAATTTATTTTGACAATGCTGCAACTGTTCAGAAACCACAAGCAGTTATTAATGCCATTTCACATTATTATGAAAATGATAATGCCAATGTACATCGTGGTGTGCATACTTTAGCCGAGCGTACAACACAGCAATTTGAAGATGTACGACAAGCTGTTGCTGATTTTATTCATGCAAAATATTCAGCTGAAATCTTATTTACAAAAGGGACAACCGAAAGTTTAAACTGGGTTGCTCAGGGTTTTGCACAGAATCGATTGAAACCAGGGGATGAGATTTTAATATCTATTATGGAACACCATAGTAACCTTGTTCCTTGGCAACAAGTCGCACAAGCAACTGGTGCTAAATTAGTTTACATCGACATAACAGATGATGGACAATTAGACATTAATGATGCGAAATTAAAAATGACAGCTAAAACTAAAATTGTATCGCTAACTCAAATTTCAAATGTTTTGGGGAGTATAAACCCCATCAAAGAATTAACGGACATGGCACATACAGTCGGTGCGGTTGTTATTTGTGATGGGGCGCAATCAATACCTTATATGCCGATTAATGTTCAGGAGTTAGATGTTGATTTTTTTGCTTTTTCAGGTCATAAAATGGGGGCTGCAACTGGTATTGGCGTTTTATATGGAAAAAGTAATTATTTGAACGAGATGCAGCCACTAGAATTTGGTGGTGAGATGATTGATTTTGTTGAAGAGCAACAATCAACCTTTAAAGATATTCCTTGGAAATTTGAAGCGGGGACACCTAATATTGAAGGGGTCATTTCATTAGGTGCTACTATTCACTATTTAAATGAAGTTGGAATGGTTAATATACAAGCACATGAACAGATGCTCATCACTGATTTATTACCTAAATTAAAAGCCATTTCTGGCATTACTGTCTATGGGCCAACTGAAAGTAAAAAACGATCAGGCGTTATTTCATTTAATTTGGAGGGACTACATCCGCATGACGTTGCGACAGCTCTTGATATGCAAGGAATTGCGGTTCGCGCGGGTCATCATTGTGCACAGCCATTAATGAAGTGCATGGGTGTATCGTCAACTGTTCGTATTAGTTTATATTTTTACAATACTTTAGAAGAAAATCAAAAATTTATTGACGCGTTAATCGCTACAAAGGAGTTCTTTAAAAATGGGACTATCTAAATTAGATAATTTATATCGCCAAGTTATTTTGGAACATGCCACACATCCGCATCATCATGGCTCACTAGTAAAGGGTCAGAAATCAATTGAACTCAGAAATCCAACCTGTGGGGATGTTTTAAAAGTTGAACTTATCATGAGTGACAACAAGGTTCAAGATGTTGCCTTTTCTGGGACGGGTTGTACGATTAGCCAGGCATCTGCAAGTATGATGACTGATGAAATTATTGGTAAAGCAAAAAATGAAATAGAAGAAATGGTGACAACATTTTCAAGAATGGTAACAGGTGAAACGATTGATGAAAATCTTTTAGGTGATGCTGCTATTTTAGAAGGTGTCGCTCAGTTTCCAGCTCGGATTAAGTGTGCCACATTAGCTTGGAAGGCAGTTTATCAAGCTATTAATTTAGAAAATTAGAGAGGAGGTAAGATATGAAAGAACTAGATGTTGGTGGTGAGTATGAATATGGCTTTAAAGATGATATTGAGCCTGTTTATTCAACTGGGCGTGGCTTAACCGAAGCGATTGTTCGAGAAATTTCGGCAGCAAAAAATGAACCAGAGTGGATGTTGGATTATCGACTTCGTGCCTTTGCCTTATATGAAAAGATGCCAATGCCAAGTTTTGGTCCTGATTTGTCTAAGTTAGATTTAGCTAATATGCGCTATTTTCAACGTGCTAGTGATAATGTTGCTAGAGACTGGGAAGATGTCCCAGATAAGATTAAAGAAACCTTTGACCGACTTGGTGTTCCAGAAGCTGAACGTAAATACTTAGCTGGCTCTTCTGCACAATATGAATCAGAAGTTGTTTACCATCATATGCGTGAAGATTTTGAAAAATTAGGAATTATTTTTATGAGTACAGATGCTGCCGTCCAAGAATATCCTGAATTGGTTAAACAGTATTTTGGCAAATTGGTTCCTGCCTCTAATAATAAATTTTCAGCTTTAAATTCGGCTGTTTGGTCTGGTGGTACTTTTATCTATGTACCTAAAGGTGTGAAGACCGAGGTGCCTATTCAAAGTTATTTCAGAATTAATGCGGAGAATACAGGACAATTTGAACGAACATTAATCATTGTTGATGAAGGCGCAAGTGTTAATTACGTTGAAGGTTGTACAGCACCTAATTATTCGGCAGACAGTTTGCATGCGGCAGTCGTTGAAGTGAACGTCATGAAAGATGCCTATTGTCGGTATACAACGATTCAAAATTGGTCAGATAATGTGTATAGCTTAGAGACAAAACGTGCTAGAGCCTTAGAAAATGCGACGATGGAGTGGGTTGATGGTAACCTTGGATCAAAAGTTACAATGAAATATCCAAGTATTTATTTAGATGGTCAAGGCGCACATGGCACAATGTTGTCGATTGCGTTTGCTGGTGGGAATATCGTTCAAGATACTGGGGCAAAAATGATTCACAATGCTAAAAATACGACTTCTTCGATTGTTTCTAAATCGTTATGTAAAGATGGTGGACGAGTTGATTATCGAGGTTATTTAAAATTTGGTAGACATAGTGATGGTTCGTTTGCACATGTCGAATGCGATACAATCATCATGGATGATAAATCAGCGAGTGATACGATTCCATTTAATGAAATTTTAAATGGCAATGTTTCTATGGAACATGAAGCTAAAGTTTCTAAAATTTCTGAAGAACAATTATATTACTTAATGAGTCGCGGAATTTCTGAAGCAAAAGCAACAGAGATGATTGTAATGGGATTTGTTGAACCGTTCACCAAAGAATTACCGATGGAATACGCTGTTGAATTGAATCGTCTGATTGAGTATCAGATGGAAGGCAGTGTGGGGTAAAATAGTTTAGAATGATGTTACTTTTCCTAAAAAGTAAATAAGGGGATAATAATTAAATGATATATGCACTGGAAATAAAAGGCTTAAAAAAAGAATATGCAACGGGTGTTAAAGCGTTACGTGGTATTGATCTGGCTGTAGAAGAAGGGGATTTTTATGCACTTTTAGGGCCTAATGGTGCGGGAAAATCAACGACAATTGGTATTATTACATCTCTTGTGAATAAAACAGCGGGAACAGTGAAGGTTTTTGATTACGATATTGATACCAATTTGGTACAAGCCAAACAACAAATTGGACTTGTCCCACAGGAATTTAACTTTAATCCTTTTGAAACGGTTCAACAAATTGTTGTTAATCAGGCTGGTTACTATGGTGTTCCTCATAAAGAAGCAATGGAGCGCAGTGAAAAATATTTAAAACAGTCAGATTTATGGGAAAAACGTAATGTACGTGCACGAATGCTTTCTGGTGGGATGAAACGAAGATTGATGATTGCCAGGGCATTAATGCATGAACCTCGGTTGCTCATTTTAGACGAACCAACTGCGGGTGTAGATATTGAGTTGAGACGTGAAATGTGGTCTTTTTTAAAGGAATTGAATGAGAATGGCACAACGATTATCTTGACGACTCATTATTTAGAAGAAGCAGAAACACTTTGTCGTCATATCGGTATTATTCAATCAGGTGAGTTGATTGAAAATACGAGCATGAAAACTTTATTATCAAAATTACAATTTGAAACGTTTATTTTCGATTTAGATGTGTATGATAAAAAGCCAGAAATTATAGGGTATAAAAATTCCTTTGAAGACGCGCAAACAATTTCTATCGAAGTTGAACGAAATCAAGGTGTTAATGGGATCTTTAAACAATTTGATGAACAAGGGATAAAAGTTCTTTCTATGCGAAATAAATCGAATCGATTAGAAGAGTTATTCTTGAAAATTACGGAAGAAAAGCACCAAGTGGGGGAGAAACATGTTTAATCAATATTTTACTGCATTAAAAAGTCTCGCAATAAAAGAAACTAATCGTTATTTGAGAATTTGGGTACAGACATTAGTACCACCAGTGATTACAACATCATTGTATTTTATTATATTTGGTAAAATGATTGGTGGCCGAATTGGTGCAATGGGTGGATTTTCATATATGGAATTCATTGTACCAGGGTTAATTATGATGTCGGTGATCACTAGTTCGTATGCTAATGTATCTTCGTCATTTTTTTCTCAGAAATTTCAGAAAAATATTGAAGAATTACTAGTTGCACCAGTACCAACGCATATTATTATATGGGGATTTGTTATTGGAGGACTTGGAAGAAGTGTTTTAGTTGGGGCACTTGTCACTATTATTTCATTATTTTTTGTACCTCTTCATGTTTTTTCGTGGGTCATTATTATTATCACACTTTTGATGACAGCCATTTTATTTTCATTAGCAGGATTAATTAATGGTATTTTTGCACAGTCATTTGATGATGTGTCAATTGTACCTACGTTTGTTTTACAGCCATTAACTTATCTTGGTGGTGTTTTCTATTCTATTTCAATGTTACCACCAGTTTGGCAGGCCATCTCTAAGATTAATCCAATTGTTTATATGATTTCAGGATTTAGATATGGTTTTTTAGGTAAGACTGATGTATCACTTGCTTTATCAATGATAATTCTTATTCTGTTTATTGGTGTTCTTTACTGGATTTGTTGGTATCTTATTAATAAAGGTAGAGGTTTGAGAAGTTAGGATAGCCAATGTAATAATCCTTCTTTCTTATTAATCATTCTGTGACGGTTGATCAATAATGAATCTGGATAGCACCAAAAACAAAAGTCTTATGGCTTTTGTTTTTTTGTTAGGGTACGAAAAATGGTACCAAAGATAGATATCGTAGACTCTTTAAAAGATAGATATAAGGTATATTTTGAAAAAATGTCTGTTTTTCAAGTAAATTATTATTAAAACACTAGAATAACGTTTATACTAGCTACATATAAAACTAAAAAGGAGATAAATAATGACTATAAATAAACAATTAATTAAAGATGATTTATACGAAGCAGTAAATGGTGAATGGTTAAAAACTGCCAAAATTCCTGATGATAAACCTGCGACGGGTGGTTTTAATGATTTAGCTGATGAAATTGATAAAACTTTGATGGCTGATTTTGAAAAAATGTCAGCTGATTCTAGTGTTAAAGCACCATTAATGCAAGAATTTTTAAACTATTATGCCTTAGCAGCTGATTTTGATCGACGTGAATCAGAAGGAACCTTACCATTGAAAAAAGTTTTAGCACCTTTAGAAAATTTAACAAGTTTAGCTGATTTCGATACTAAATGGGCAGATTTTGTTCGTGCGGGTTATCCAACACCACTTGGGTTTGATGTTGATGCTGATATGAAAAATGCTAAAATTAATGCTTTATTTGTGGCAGCTCCGAGTTTGGTTTTACCAGATAAAACGTATTATGAACGAGATAATTCACAAGCTGAAGGTTTACTTAAAGCATTTAGGGCGATGATGACTAAGTTATTAGTTGCTTTAGATTATAGTGAAGAAAATGCAAATCATGTTATTACAGAGGCACTAACTTTTGATCGTAACTTAGTGCCAAATGTCAAGAGTGCTGAAGAATCAGCTGATTATAGTAAAGCGTACAACCCACAAAGTTTCACAGAATTTAGTTCACAAAGTAGTAATTTAGATTTAAAATCAATTGTTAAAAATCTTTTAAATGGGAATGAACCAGAAAAAATAATTGTGACTGAACCTAAATTTTTATCATCTATTGATGAACTCGTGAATACAACTCATTTTACAGAATTTAAAAGTTGGTTAATTGTTAAAACAGTAGGGAGTCTTAGTTCATATTTATCAGATGACTTACGTGTTATTGCTGGTGAATACGGGCGTGCATTATCTGGAAGCAAGGCACCGAAAAAACAACAAAAGTTTGCTTATTATCTAGCCATGGGAACCTATAGTGGGGTTGTGGGCGAATATTATGGATATAAATACTTTGGTGAAGATGCTAAAGCAGACGTTCAACAGATGGTTGAAAAGATGATTAATGTTTATCAAAATAGATTGGCTACTAATAATTGGTTAACAAGTACTACACGTGATAAGGCAATTTTAAAATTAAGTAAATTAGGTATTCAAGTTGGGTATCCAGATAAAATTAACCCGCTTTATCAAAAAATGCACGTTAATATGGAAAAAACATTGCTAGAGAATGCAATGGCCTTTGATAAATTAGCCACTGAAGATATGTTTAGTAAGTGGGATAAACCTGTCGATCGTGATCTTTGGGAGATGAGTGCAGCAACAGTTAATGCTTATTATCATCCCTTTAAAAATATCATTGTCTTTCCAGCGGCTATTTTACAAGCACCATTTTATAGTTTAGAGCAGAGTAGTAGTGCTAACTATGGTGGTATTGGAGCAGTTATTGCGCACGAGATTTCACATGCTTTTGATAATAATGGTGCGCTATTTGATGAGTATGGTAATTTGAATAATTGGTGGAGTGAAGCCGATTTGACCCATTTTAAAGAATTATCACAACAAATGATTACTGAATTTGACGGAACTGAATTCGCAGGCCAAAAAGTTAATGGGACTTTAACAGTTTCTGAAAATATTGCTGATGCTGGTGGGCTTAGTTGTGCACTTGAAGCGGCTAAATCTGAAGACGATACTGATTTTGAAGCATTTTTCATTAATTGGGCACAAGTATGGCGAATGAAGGCTTCAACACAGTATATGCAATTGTTATTATCAATTGATGTTCATGCCCCTGCTAAGTTGCGTGCTAATATTCAAGTTCAAAATTTAGCAGAATTTTATGATGCCTTTGATATTGTTGCAAGTGATGCAATGTATAAAGCAGTCGATGAACGCGTTAATATTTGGTAAATGATTAATTAAGACAAATTAAAAGGACATTATCAAAATGATAATGTCCTTTTTGCTGCGATTGTTTATCCGTAATACTTAAAGGTAGCATATTATAATACTTCGTTCTCTGTAATTTTTTCTTCCAAAACGTTGAAATTATATTCAGAAAGTTCATTTAAGCCATTTTTACTCTCATCAAAGAAAGCAGTTAAACTTTCAGATAACATTAGATTGATAACACGACCAGCTTCAAATTGAACTAAGATAACTGGAATATGAGCTTCTACTGCCATACCAACTTCAAACATAGTACCAGAGTCAGGTTCGTTATCTTCGTCTTCTTTGTAGTCTAAGATAGCAACAACAACGTCTGCGCGATGAACTTGGCGTGTGTCAGCTAAATAAACTGCACGTTGCCATTGTTGACTGAATTGTTCATATTGTTTACTTTGATTATCTTGGGGCAAGTAAATATTGTCACTATCAATTGTTTTGTTCTCTTTTAATGCTGCAACAACTTGAGAAACACGTTCACGTTGTTTGTCGCTAAAAAATGGACCTGCTAAATAAACTTTATTCATTAATATCGTCTCCTGGAATATATATTTGCTTTTTTAAGTATAGCATGACATTTTAAAAATGGGCACAAAAAAAGAAGACAATGAAGTCTTCTTTTTCAATTTCTAAACACCGTAAACGAATTGACCTGAATTAAAGTGGTCAGCTGAAATAACGTAAACGTTACCACTATTACGTAAAGTAAAGTTAGCTAAATCATTTAATAAGTTATTGGTTGTTTTTCCAGGTTCAGTATCGATAATTTGACCATCACTAATTAAACCAGGGAATACAGCGTCTTCGTTAATTAATAAAGTATTAACACGATGTTGCGTTAATAGAGCAAACAAATCGATTGGGTTTGTTTTGCTTGGATTAACTTCATCAAGTGAACGAGCACGATCCAATAAATGATCAATTGTTTGATTGATTAAAATTTGATTTTGATCTAACAAATCTTTTTCAATTTCTGTAGTTGTTAGGGCACTAGGTGATTTTTTAATTGTAATTTCTGAATTAACTGATTTTAATTTTGTTAATTCATGGAATAAGCTTTGATTTTTAGGTAGTCCAATAAGGAAAAGACGTTTATAAATTAATTCGGGATGGGTAACTAGGAATTTTTCAATTGCCAAGTAGTAATTTCTATTATCAATCGCTTTTTCTTCATCCTTAGTATTTAACCCATGGAGGGCGCCAGTAGGGCCATGAGTGGTCGTGGTATCTGTACTTTCAGGACCAAGAGTTGATACCATGTCGATAGGAGCATCCTCTGGGAGTTCTTGTTTCAATAAGACACCTTCTTTGAATTGATGTAATTCAAATGAATCACGGTGTAAGCTTAGGATTGTTCCTGATAATTTTGTTGCTTGTTGAGCTAATAAAGGTAAAGTGTATGCTTCAGGACCAACAATAACTTTATCTACTTCAATAGCGTGATTTAAATTAAATTTAAAGTAATCGTTAGGTGTTAAGTAAAGTGCGATACTAGGGAATTGACCGATTTTATCTGCAATTTCATTAATAAAATTAACCAATTGTGTTTCAATTAGTTCCCAAGTTTTCTTAGGTACATCCGAATGAGCTTCTTTGGCAGTTTTTAAACTAGTTTTTAGTTTTAACTGATTCTTCGCAGCAAAATTAATACCTGGATATGTTTTGATAAAGATTGATACAATGGGTTCTTCTTTGATTGTGAGTAATTTTTTCAAATTGTTATGCATTGACATAATGGTTCCCCCTTTATATGATTACCTTTAGTATAACATCATGAAAACGGTTATCCAACTTATATGGTTACGTTTTCATAAAAGGAGTAAATATGATTTATTTAGAAAAAGATAACAAAAATATTAAAAAAATGGAAGCTTACATGAAAAATAATTTTTCTTACTTAGGGATTAAGACACCAAGTCGACGTGAACTAACAAAGGACTTGATGAAAGAATCTAAGAGTTGGCCTCTAGAAGAGTTAATCTCACAAATTTTAGCTTATTATGGTCGTGAAGAAAGAGAGTATCAATATGTTGCAATCGACTTAGCACAAAAAAATCTTAAACGATTGACGGTTGATGAAGTCCAAGTATTGGTTGAGTTAATTAAGGTTAAACCATGGTGGGATTCAGTAGATGCTTTACGTAAGGTTATTAGTGACTTTTTAAAATTAAGTCCGATAAATTTTAACGATATTAGTAAGCAATTTGAAAACCATGATAATTTCTGGATGCGTCGTGTGGGTATAAATCTTCAGTTAGGCTATCGTGAAGAAACTAATCTAGCTTACTTATCAAAGATGATTTTGAATGATAGAACAACAGATGAATTTTTCATCCAAAAAGCGATTGGTTGGTCATTACGTGAGTATGCTAAGACTGATGAAAATTGGGTTATAACTTTTATTGAGAGCCATGATCTATCAAAGCTAGCTGTGCGAGAAGGACTTAAACATGTGAAGACAAAATAAAAAAGACTGATTTTATTCAGTCTTTTTTGCTTATTTTAAGGTTAAGAATTTATCTCCGGCAAGGTCTCTGTAGAAATTTGCTTTAATTGCTTGTTGATAAGGCATGTACCAAATATAACCAATTCCAAGTGTCACGATTGATAATAGGTACCAACCAACCAGACTTAACTCTATTACGAATAAATCAAATTTGTGTCCGTTCATTAATTCACGGCTTAACGTTATTTTTTTATTAATACTGATGTCAGGATGATTTGGGTTATCTGTTAAGTCTTTGTTAATCATAAAGACTTGTGAATAAGAATAGTATTTAATAATTCCTGGGACAATAAGCAAGAGAGTCCAAAGTGTACTATAAATGGTTTTGAGAATGGCGATACCAATAGATGGGAAAAATAATTCATTTGAGAAAACTTGGAAACTTTGTGTAAATGCATGTTCTGGTGTTTTTTGTGAACTGACCCAAGTTAAGAATGTATATGAAACACCTACAAGTAGAATTTGAAAAATAAGATAAAGAACAACGACAGTTGCTGAAATTATAGGACTGATAGCTGATGATTGGTTATTATTTTCAGTAGAATATAAATTCATAATGTCTGCGTACTCAGTAGAATATAAGCGAGAATAAACAATAAAAATAAGGATTGCTAGTAAGCTAACTAGGATAGCTGACTTCCAGTGTCCTTTAAGTAATGCCTTTGATTCAGATTTCAGTTGTTGTCTCGTTTTTAGTGGTTTTTCCATGATGTGTGTCTCCTTAATTGTATATGTTTTAATAATATTTTAAGCATACATTAAACCAAATATTAAGTCTATACTGACAGATTGAGAATGTGAGTATTTCAATATTTTTAGACGGTATAAAAGTGAAACAAACCAAACTTTTTGTTAGATTGTAGTAAGATGAATAGCGTAATCTATATTAATGGAAGAAGAGTGAGCTAATGGTAAATAAAATGAAGGCCATCGCAGCATTTGGAAAATTTCCGACAGAAGATAAAAATGCATTACGAGATGTCAAAATCGATAAACCGACACCTGAAAATCATGATATTCTTGTGAAGGTAACGGGTATTTCAGTGAATCCAATAGATTATAAATCAAGAATGTTAATTGATTCTGAAGAAAAATTACTTATTTTAGGTTTCGATGCAATCGGGGTCGTCTCTGAAATAGGATCAGAAGTAACACAATTTAATAGTGGTGATAAGGTTTTTTATTTAGGTGTCAATAATCGTTCAGGAAGTAATGCTGAGTATCAGCTAGTTGATGAACGACTAGTTGGAAATGCACCCAAGAAAATAACAGACAGTGAAGCAGCCGCTATGCCACTAACAGGTGTAACAGCATGGGAAGCATTATTTGAAAAATTAAATTTCATTCCAGAGAAAAATGCCAATAGTGGAAAATCAGTTTTAATTATTAATGGAGCTGGTGGTGTAGGCTCTATTGCTATTCAACTTGCTAAATGGGCTGGTTTGACTGTTATCACGACCGCTTCAAGATTAGAAACGAGCGATTGGGTTAAAAAGATGGGCGCTGATATTGTCATTAATCACCGAAAAGATTTGAAGAAACAATTAGTTAAATTAAATATTAATGAAGTTGATGGTATTCTAATATTGCACTCAACAGAAACTTATTTTGATTTAGCAGCAGATATCATCAGACCTCAGGGTATTATTACTTCAATTGTGGGCACATCTGATAATTTACCAATTGGTAAATTAAAAAATAAAAGTAATGAGTTTAAATGGCTAACAGTTTTTACTAAAGGTGTATATTACACGGCAGATATGAGCTCTCAAGGTAAAACATTAAATCGCTTAGCCACGTTATTAGATGAAGGCAAACTAAAATCAACGATGACTAAATCATTGGTGGGGATTAACGCCGATAATTTACGAACGGCTTCTGAAGTTGTTGAAAATGGTAAGATGATTGGAAAGTTTGTAATAACTGGTGAATTTAACGCGGAGGTATAAGCTATTGAGTAAAAAAGAAATTAGAAAAATGATTATTAACAAGATGGTTGATTTGGCAAAAAATAAGGTCCTTGAAAAAAGGAATCAGGAGAAGGCAATTATTGATAAAGTTTTACAATCTGAAGAATGGGAATCGGCTGATTCAATCGGATTAACAATTAGTCAATCGATTGAGTTTAGTACTAACGAATTACTATTGGCGGCACTGTCTCAAGGTAAGAGGGTGTATATACCAAAAACGATGCCTGAAAAGCAACTTGCATTTTTACCTTACTTATCTATTGAACAGGTGCTTATAAAAAGTGATTATGGACTATTAGAACCTGAATATAATGTTGCACTTGAAAAGAATAATTTAGATTTAGTGATTGTACCAGGAGTTGGGTTTAATTTAGAGAATAATCAAAGGATTGGCTTTGGCGGTGGTTATTATGATCGGTATATTGCAAAATATCAACCAAAAACAATTTCACTTTGTTTGGACGTTCAAAATGTAATTTCTGAGAAATGGACAAGTAATCAGTTTGATATTAAAATTGATAAAATTATTACAGTATAAGTTCTATTTGAATAAATCCTTAACAAAATACAGTTTAATAATATTATTTACATTAATATACGAATATAGTAAAATTGTAATTGCTCATTAATGAGATAAACACGAACAAATGTATTTATGAAAAGGAGATTTAAAATGATTAATCGCATTAAATCATATTTTGAAATTGATCAGTTACATACAACGGTTAAACGCGAAATGTTAGCTGGTTTTACAACGTTTATATCAATGGCTTACATATTATTTGTTAATCCTACGATTTTAAGTGCTTCGGGGATGGACAAAGGGGCAGTATTTACTGCAACTGCATTATCAAGTGCTTTAGGCTGTATTTTAATGGGTATTTTAGCTAAATACCCAATAGCAACAGCTCCCGCATTGGGTATTAATGCCTTTTTCTCATATTCAGTTGTTATAGGTATGGGAATTCCATGGCAAACAGCTTTAGCAGGTGTATTTGTAGCATCACTAATTTTTATTTTAATTACTATTTTTAAACTACGCGAAATGATTATTAATGCTATTCCAAGTAACTTAAAATACGCTATCTCAAGTGGTATTGGTTTATTTATTGCTTTTATCGGTTTACAAGATGGTGGCTTAATTATCGCAAACAAATCCACAGTTGTGGGCCTAGGTCCATTGACCGTTGGTACAACATGGTTAACAATCTTTGGCTTAATTGTTACTGCAATTTTAATGGTTAGACGTGTTCCAGGTGGTATTTTTATTGGGATGTTTGCAACAGTTATTCTAGGATTCATCACAGGATTAATTAAAATGCCAACACAAGTTGTTGCCGGTGCCCCAAGTTTGGCCCCAACATTTATGCAAGGCGTTAAACATATTAGTGATATTAACACGGTTCAGTTATGGGTAGTCGTTTTAACCTTCTTGTTAGTTACTTTCTTTGATACTGCTGGAACACTTGTTGGGTTAGCTCAACAAGCCGGATTCATGAAAGACAATAAAATGCCTCGTGTCGGTAAAGCTTTAGTTGCTGATTCA
Source organism: Dellaglioa sp. CoH-57-MRSF-17 (assembly GCF_056782015.1). The sequence continues at coordinate 41,846 of NZ_JBXAXY010000004.1, forward strand.
ACAGCAATGCTTGCTGGCTCTGTTTTAGGAACATCTCCAGTTGGTGCATATGTTGAGTCTTCAGCAGGTATCGCCGTTGGTGGACGCTCAGGTTTAACGGCTGTTACAACTGGATTATTATTTATTGTCGGGATATTTTTCTCGCCATTATTATCAGTTGTAACAACACAGGTCACTGCTCCAGCATTAATTATTGTTGGTGTATTGATGGCACAATCTTTAACAAAAATCGAATGGACAAAAATGGAAATTGCAATTCCAGCATTTTTAATTGTAATTGGTATGCCATTAACTTATAGTATCTCTGACGGGATTGCTTTGGGAATGATTTTTTATCCAATTACAATGATTGCTGCTGGTCGTCGAAAAGATGTTCATCCAATCATGTACGGACTGTTCTTTGTGTTCTTACTTTTCATGTGGATTTTAAATGTTTAAATAAAATAGCAAACGTAAATGACAGATCTACTATAAACATGGTATTATTTAGACTAAGAGTTTAAAGCGAACAAAAATAATACAATAGGAATGGAGAATATGATGACAAGCGAAAAGATACACATTGGATTACTTTTTGGTGGTAATTCATCAGAACATGACGTTTCAAAACGTTCAGCACATAATATCTACGATGCAATGGATAAAAATAAGTACGAAGTTAGTTTATTCATGTTTACAAAGGAAGGTGTACTACTTGGAGATGCTGCTTCACGTCGCATTTTTGATGGCGAACCAGAAGCAAAAGTTGTTGAAGATGTCTTACCAACAATTGATTTTACAAATCCGTTAGCTAATATCATGAGTTTAACTGAAGTTAAAGATATTGATCTTTTTTATCCAGTTATTCATGGTAATATGGGTGAAGATGGTACAATTCAAGGATTATTTAAACTTTTAGATAAACCATATATTGGTAGTGATGTTCGTTCATCAGCAATTTCATTTGATAAAGATTTAACTAAGAAAATGTTAACGTTAAATAATATCAGAAATACTAAATATTTGGTTGTTAAGGCCAACAATCGTGCTGAAATGACTTACGCACACATTAGTAAGGAACTTGGAGAAGTTGTTTTCATTAAACCAGCTAACCAAGGATCATCAGTTGGTATTCATAAGGCACATAACGAAAAAGAATTCCTTGAAGGTATAGAAGATGCATTTTTATATGACACAAAGCTTTTAGTTGAAGAATCAATCGAAAATCCTGATGAAATTGAATGTTCAATTCTTGGAAATACTGATTTAAAAGCTTCAAAATTAGGTGCAGTTATCGTACCTAAATCTGATGTATTTTACGATTACAATAATAAATTCGTTGATGCTTCAGGTGTGGAATTTGAAATGCCTGTTGAATTACCAGATGAATTAACAAAAGAAATCCAAGACATGTCATTACGTGCTTTTGAAGCATTGGGTTGTCGTGGTTTAGCACGAATTGATTTCTTAGTTAAAGATGGTATTCCATATCTTGGTGAACTAAATACGTTACCTGGATTCACAAACATTTCGCTTTATCCACAATTGTGGGAAGTTTCAGGAATTGGTTATTCAGAATTAATTGATAAATTAATCCAATTAGCATTCGACGAACATGCCGCTGTTAAAGAATTACATTATGACTTTACTGAATTACCTGAAATCTAAATTTTAAGAAGATTATTAGTCTGGAGACAGCACTAGTAATCTTTTTTATTTGAGTGAAGGAGAGAATAGAATATGGAAAGATGCCCATGGGCCCAATCGGGTAATCAGTTAATGCAAGATTATCATGATGAAGAATGGGGAAAGCCGCTTTATGGCGATCAACAACTATTCAGATTATTGAGTTTAGAATTAATGCAAGCAGGGTTGAGCTGGAAGACCGTTTTAAATAAACGTAATCATTTTAATCACGCTTTTGAAAATTTTTCAATTTACAAAGTTAGTCAATTTGATGAAGATAAAATTGCGGAACTAATGGAAAATGCAGATATTATTCGAAATAAGCAAAAAATTATCGCTATTATCGCGAATGCACAGGCGATCATAAGAATGAACCAAGATGGGCAATCATTTGATTCATTTTTATGGGAATTTGTAGCAAATAAACCAATTAATAATCTCTGGCGACATGCAGAGGATGTTCCAGCTGAAACCGACATTTCAAAAAAGTTATCTAAAGAATTGAAGAAATTAGGGTTTAAGTTTGTTGGTCCTAAAATTATTTATTCATTGATGCAAAGTATGGGTATGGTAGATGACCATATTACTTTATGTAAATTCAAGACAAAATAAAAAGAAATTAACCAATTATGGCTAATTTCTTTTTTTATTTTTTAAGATTATTTTTAAGAGCAGGTGTGTTATTTAAATCTGTTCGAACAACTAAGACATCAGAAACAGCAACTCGAGTTACGTATTCTGTAACTGAACCAATTAATAATCGTTCGACTGCATTCAATCCAGTAGCGCCGATCACAATTAAATCAATATCTAAATTAATAGGAACATTTTTAGCAATAACTACTTTTGGAGAACCATACTCAATTGAGTAGTCAACATTCTTAAGACCAGCTGCTTTTGCTTGTGCAATATACTTATTCAATGTCTCTTTTGCTGTATCACTAACTTGTTCAACCATTGACGTATCAAAACTTGAGATATTTTGGAATGCTCTAGTGTCAATAACATGCAAAAGATGAAGTGTAGAATCTTCGCCATTTCTTAAAGCTACTTGTACTGCTTTTTCGAATGCTAATTTTGCTTCATCAGAACCATCTACAGGAACTAAAATATTTTTATATTGTTGTAACATGGTCGGCCACCTCTTTCTTTTATATACCTCTATTTTACGACAAAACGAATGAAAATAGAAGTAAAAACGGTTACAAAGTTAGATTAATGCATAAAAAAAGATAAAATAATTGTTAAAGCACCAACCGTAAGGCAGGCTAGAGTAACTAGTATCCCACAAAATATGGGTATAAAAATGATTACTGAAATTAAGCCAACTAAGCTTTCAATACAGATAATTAACCCAAAGACAAGTAGTATTGAGCTTAGCACCTGGTTTGACTCAGGTTTAAATATCATAAAATTTTTGTTGCGATGTGAGAATAAGTAATAGCCGATAGTCAAGAGTAAGAGTGAAAGAACGGCTAAAAGTATCCGAATTAACATTTAAAGACTCCTTTATTCTTAATAAAAAAAGTCTGAGCAAACATAGTTTGCCCAGACCATCAAAGCAAAAGCTTTGGAATATCCGCGTAGTGCCGTTAATCATCTTCGTGAGTTGAGCCCGCAGTGAAGCAGGTGGCATCGACTGTACTAGCCTCTAACTACCAAGTGAAAAGGCTTGAAATTAGCTAGCCTATCAAGTTGACGCCTAGGTATAATTATTTGTTCGGTCAACATTCTAATAAGATAACGCGTACACTTCAGAACTTCATCTTTAATATAGCACAGACTTTTAAAAGGTGCAACAATTATGATGTAAGCGGCAACAAATCATCTTTTTGATGGATGTAATTTACTATATTGTTCTTTAAGTCCTTGTTCATAACGCCCGTTTGCTTTAGGCTCATAATAATTAGCATCTTTCAATTTATCTGGAAGATATTGTTGGGCAACCCAATCATTTGGATAGTTATGTGGAAATTTATAACCAATACCATGACCTAAATCTGCAGCACCTTTGTAATGTGAATCTTTTAAATGAGCAGGAATATCTCCAAAACCACCTTTTTCAATATCAGCAATTGCATTATTTATGGCAACATTTGCCGAGTCTGATTTGGGTGAGAGGCAGAGATCAATTACTGCGTTAGACAGAGGTATTTTAGCCTCTGGAAAGCCAATTTTTTCTGCCGCCTGTACAGCAGTTAAGGTTCTAGCACATGCTGCAGGGCTACTTAATCCGACATCTTCGTATGCCATTGTGATTAAACGCCTTGCAATTGTAGGTAAATCACCAGCAAGAATTAAACGTCCTAAGTAATGTAAAGCCGCGTTAACATCGGAACCTCTTACTGATTTTTGAAAAGCAGAAATAACATCATAGTGAGCATCGCCATCTTTATCATGGGTTAATGCTTTTCTTTGTAGACACTCTTCTATGACTGATAGTGATAAGGTAATGACACCTGAACTATCAGGTGGGGTTGACTTAGCAGCTAGTTCAAGTGCATTCAAAGAACTACGTAAATCTCCGTTGGTTGCTCGCGCTAAGTGTAACCGTGCATTAGCTTCTAAATTAATATTAAGATTTCCGAGACCAATATTTTTATCTACTAGTGCACGATCAAGTGCAGTTTCAATATCATTTTCGTCTAAAGGTTTAACTTCAAAGATTTGTGTTCGACTTCTAATAGCTGGATTGATGGTAATGTAAGGATTTTCTGTTGTTGCACCGATTAAAATAATTTGGCCACTTTCTAAGTGGGGTAATAAGAAGTCTTGTTTAGGTTTCGTTAATCGATGGATTTCATCTAAAAGTAAAATAACAGTACCGCTCATTTTTGCTTCTTCAGCTACGATTTCAAGGTCTTTCTTAGAATCAGTTGCAGCATTTAATTTACGAAATGCATACTGAGTTGATCCGGCAATAGCACTGGCGATACTCGTTTTACCAGTGCCAGGTGGTCCGTATAAAATCATAGATGAAAGCAGTTTTGCTTCGACCATTCGTTTGATAATTTTACCTGGACCAACAAGGTGTTGTTGGCCAACGACTTCTTCAATTTTAGTTGGTCGCATTCTGAATGCAAGTGGTTGTAACATATGTGGCTCCTTTCACGTTGATTACTAAAGAATAGTATAGCATATTGCATAAATTTAATTGGCACAATGGATTGCAAATATGAAGGATTAATTCAAATATTTGGTACAATGTAATAGACAAATGAGGAGGCACAATGATATGAAACTAGATGCAATCGGATTACAAATTCAGGAAGAAAAGCTCGCACCTCTACTTAGAAAATCGTTGATAGGATTAGAGCGAGAAACTCAAAGAGTGAAGAATACGGGAGTGCTGAGTTCAACTGATCATCCTGAATCATTAGGAGATAGATTTAAACATCCTTATATAAAAACAGATTTTGGCGAATCACAAATGGAATTTATCACGCCACCAATTGAGGGGGCTGATAATGTTATTAACTATCTAGATGCCATTCAACAAGTCGCAACACAAGAATTGGATAGTGATGAACAGTTATGGCCATTGAGTTCAATTCCTAAATTACCAGTGGATGAATCTAAAGTAAGAATAGCGCATCCAGATGAATTAGGATTTATATACCGAAATAAATTAGCAGAAAAGTATGGAAAAAAACGTCAACTTTTTACGTCTGTACATCTTAATTTTAGCTTTCCAGAAAAAGTAATTCAGATTTTATTTGATTCTGAGTTTCATAGTTATTTTAATTCTTATATAGAATTTCATAATTACGTCTATTTAAAAATTGGACGCAAATTTATGGAAAAGAGTTGGCTTACAACTTACTTGTTTGGAGCAACACCAATTGTTGAAAGTACTAATTATAATGCTTGTCATCCGGTTAGAAGTGTTAGAAACAGTGAATTTGGCTATACCAATATTGATAGTTCAGTTCAAGCTTCTTATCGATCAATTAACTCATACGTTACGTCACTTAATAAGATGGTCCAGAATGGTAAATTGTTATCATTTTCTGAATATTATGGAGATGTACAATTTAAATCAGCTACTAAAAAGGAAGATACATTAATTTCATCTGGTGTTAATTATATTGAACTCCGTGGATTTGATGTTGATCCATTTTCTCGTGTTGGTATTCAAGGTGACACAATTAAGTTTATTCAATTATTAGCGGCTTACTTTCTAATGACGCCAGATATGGCAGAAAATGAAGTTGATGATATTATATTTAAAGCGAAACAATTAAAAAATGAGGTGGCAATAGAAGACCCTAAAACAACCTCGATTGTTAAAAATGCTGCAATAAAACTGCTGAACGAATTAATTTTATTTAATGATAATTTTTATCTAGATAAAAATTTAGAGGATACATTAGTTCAATTTAAATTACAATTTGAACGACCTGAATTGAGTCTGAGTGCAAGGATAGTTGATGAAGATATTAATAAATCGTTGGCTGATTTTGCAATGGAACAAGCAAAATCTAATAAGATAAAGTATCAGTCACAGTTAAGTTCATTGATTGGCTTTAACTGTTACTCGAAAAATACGCAGCTTATTTTAGCAGCGTTGATAAAAAGAGGGTCTTATTTTGATCTTGTTGACAGTGATTTGGACGTCATACGGGTGAACGGACATCTTCTGCAAAATGGGGTAATTTCTGATTTAGATACCAGTGTTTTAAACAAAATTGCATATGACAAGCAAACAACTAAAAAAATATTGGGCAACCTTGATATTAAAGTTCCTAGTAGTATTAATGTACACACTTTAGATGAAGCTATGAACTATTATGCAGATGTAGTCAACAAAGCATTAGTTATTAAGCCAAGATTCATAAAGAGCAGTCAAGCAACACATGTATTTCGAGTGGCTCCGACGTTAAGCGAGTATAAAGAAGCCGTTAAACGTATCTTATCAATTGATACACAAGTTTTAATTGAAGAAATTACTGTTGGGTCAGTCTATCGATTTATGATTGTAGGTGGCCATGTAAAGGGTATTGTTGAAAGATTACCAGTTAGTGTAGTTGGCGATGGACGAAAGACGTTGGCACAGTTAATTACAATAAAAAATGCACAAGTAGAACGTACTAGTCAAGGTCCATGGTATCCGCTTAAATTGTCAGAAGTTGAACATCAAACAATAGCATCACAAGGTATTACTGAATCAACTGTTATTTCAAGAGGGTCTGAAGCAATCATTAGATATGATAGTAATTTTTATTCGGGTGCAAATCAAAATGAAGTTAGCAATCAAATGGACGAATCATATATAGCGTTAATTGAAGGTTATGCAAAACGTTTAAAAATGACGATGGGGGCAGTTGATGTGGTTATTCCTAACTTGTATATAGCATATGACTATAGACATAGGGATGCTTTAACCGTTCTTTCAATTGAAACGGCTCCTGATTTATCGATAAATTCGTTTCCTAATTTTGGAGATAACCAGCCTATTGCTAATGAAATAGTAAAGATTTTAGAAACCAAATAAAAAACTTAAACTACACTTAATATAAAAGTGTTAGTTTAAGTTTTTATGCTAATCGAATAAATTTTCAAAAAATGATTTTTTCTTTTCTGGCGTTTCAACTTGTATAATTGGATATTTTTCATTAATATCAATAACAGATTCATTAATCGCATTTTTTTCAGAAGCGACAACTAGCCCCATAATTTCAACCCCATCAGGAGTATCATTATTTGATGTTAATGTAAATTTAACATCATGCTTATGCGTTAAGGTGATGTATGGGGCTAATATATTCTGATCAATTGTACCATTAAGTAGAACATGATAGTCGGGATGTTCAAGTAGTTCTTTTTCAAATCCAGCCATATTTTTAGATGCTGTTACCTCAGCAACAGTCATTGCTAGGCTGACCCGCTCTCTAAATGTCCCTAAGTACTTTCTTTGTTCATCGGGATGAAGTTGAGGTGTTCCGTAAAGGCCAGATTGAAGATGTGGATCTAAGTTATTTTCAGTCATGGAGTTGACCACCTTTCAGTAAGTTATGAATTTAGCATACCATGTTTGATACAAAAGGAGAGAGCGAAATGTTTATAAAAGATGATTTTTTAATTTTTAAAGATCAAACATTAGACGGACGATTAAAAAAAATAAAGACAATTATTGATCCCAAATTCGAAAAGGTGGGAGCTGAACTACTACCTTTTTTAGAAGAACAATTAGGAATTAAAATGTATTTGCACATTGCAAAACATGCTAGAAGATCAAAAAATCCACCGCCTGATACTTGGATGGCTTTTAGCGAGAATAAACGTGGCTATAAAATGATGCCACATTTTGAAATTGGTTATTGGGATGATCGGTTATTTATCTGGTTATCTGCATTAGCAGATATTAAAGACAAAAGCTTGTATGAAGAGGGCGTTTCTGAATCAATAATAATGATTCAGAAACTAGAAGATACTTTCGTGTGGTCAGTGGATCATACAAATAAAGAGACGGGTACTTTAGCAAACACAATAACACTTACTGATAGTCAAAAGTGGAGTAGTGTACAAACTAAAGAACTATTGATTGGACAGAATTTAGCTATTGAAGATGAGTTTTTTAGCTTAAATGAATATAAACAACTAAACGACTTGAAAAATACATTACTGCCACTAATTGAAATCTATAAAATATGGACAAAAAAAACATCTCATTAAGAATGAGATGTTTTTTAATTTGAAATTATAATTTGTTGTAGTATTCAACGATAAGTGATTCGTCGATATCTGCTTCAAGTTCTTCACGTTCTGGTAAACGAGTTAATGAACCCTCTAATTTATCAGCATCAAATTGTACGAATTGTGGACGGCCAACTAATGCTTCCATTGCGTCTTTAACAATTTGTAAACTCTTTGATTTTTCACGTAATGAGATTACTTGACCGATTTCAACTGCGTATGAAGGAATATCAACGCGGTTGCCATCAACAGTAATGTGACCATGGTTTACCAATTGACGAGCTTGGCGACGAGTAGAAGCCAAACCTAAACGATAAACAACGTTGTCTAAACGACCTTCAAGTAAGATCATGAAGTTAACACCATGTTTACCTTCGCGAATTGTACCAGCTTTAATAAATAAGTTAGCAAATTGACGTTCTGATAAACCGTACATCATACGAAGTTTTTGTTTTTCTCGTAATTGTAAACCATATTCTGATAATTTACGGCGATTGTTTTGACCATGATCACCGGGTGCATAAGGACGACGAGCTAATTCTTTACCAGTACCTGTTAAAGAAAGACCTAATCGACGTGAAACTTTCCAACTTGGGCCAGTATAACGTGACATATATAAATTCCTCCAATATTTGTTTTGGAGTAAAATAATCCTTTGTGAACTTAGTATTCGTGCAGTTTGTTTTGCAATGTTCACCTTTGCAGCTGAAAGGGTACTAATTGAACCAAGACAATTGGGCAACAAACTGTTGACGAGCTTACCGTCCACCGCTGCATTATTTTACACAAGACTCATCATACTGTCTTTTTAAACTAATGTCAATTTGTTTTCACGTTTGTTTACATAATAAAAAGAATGTATATAATTAATAACATTAATTTCTATAAATAATAGATAAAAGCTAGTGAACGCTTTAAAGGTCTATGATATAATGATTAGAAGCATAAAATTTGAATGTGAAAAGTAAATATAAATTTTAGTAAGCTAAAGGCGGGATTAGGATATGACACAGATTTTTGTTGGAATAATAGTAGTAGCCATTATTATCTATGCAACAGCGTTTTTTCTTCAGAAACGCAATGAAAAAAAATTCGAAACATTTCGTGATCAAGTAAAGGTTATTGCTCATTCTGAAGTTGAACAACAGCTTCAGTTAACGAAGGATTTGGGGTTAACAGGTGAAAGTCTTAAAACATTTTCAGCATTACAATCAGACTTTAAAGAAGTGCAAAATGCAAAATTGCCTAAAATTTCGACACAAATTAATGAAGCATATGAAGCAAACTCGAAATATCAATTTCTTTCTAACCGTCAATTAGCGGCAGAAATAGAAGTAAAATTAATTTCAAGTGAAAAAACACTTAAAGGGATTGAAAAAGCATTAACGTCGTTGAAAGAAAGTGATGAAAGTAATCATCAAGCTGTTGATTCACTTGAAAAAAAATATCAGGATTTACGTAAAACATTATTATCAAAGAACTTTTCGTATGGACCTAGTATCGATAAACTTGAGGATAAACTAACTGGTCTTGAAGATGATTTTGACCGTTTTTCAACATTAACGAGTGCTGGAGATCATGATACGGCTGAAAAAGTTTTAAGTAAGTTAAGAGAAGATACAACTTCGTTAGAAAAGATTCTTGATGAGATTCCACCACTATATAAAAGTTTGAAGAACGAATTTCCAGATCAACTTGCTGAATTACAATCTGGTTACATGAAATTAACGGATGAAAATTATAATTTTCCAGTGGGGGATGACATCCCTAAACAAATAGACGAAATTCAAACACGTGTTGACGAAACATTACTTAAATTAGAGAACCTAGAAGTAGCGTCAACAATTGTTGCAGTTAATGACATGGCTAATCAAATTGATTATTTATATGATGTTATGGAAAAAGAGTTGGCCGCAAAAGATAAGATAGAAAAGCAAGAAGAAAGTTATCGTAAATTCATTGATCATGCTGAAAAACAAAGTCAAATGCTTTTAGTTGAATTAGATAGATTGGGTCAAAATTATGAATTAAGTCATAATGAATTAGAAGACGCGCAAAAATTAAATCAACAAATTAGGGACATTGATGCACAACATGATACTGATAAAGCGGTTATTGATTCTGGTGAAGCAATTTATAGCGAGATGGCTGAGCGAGTTGAACAAAACTCTAAGTTGTTAGAAAAAATTGAATCTGAACAACAAAAAATTGATGCTAGTATTCAGGATTTACGTAGCAATGAAAAAAAGGCCAGCGCAACAATTCAAAGATTTGATATTGAATTACATCAAATTAAAAGACAAGTTGAACAGGTTAATCTTCCAGGACTACCTAATGATTACTTAGATTTTTTCTATGTTGTTAGTGATGAAATTGAAGAAGTTGAAGTAGCAATTGGTAAATTAAGAATTAACATTGAAAAAATTGCAAAACAAATTATCGATATTGAAGCAGATCTTGAAAGTTTAGAAGATAAGACACACGATCTTATTGATAGTGCATCGTTATCTGAGAGTTTACTACAATATGCGAATAGATTTAGAAATTCGAATGAAGAGATTGCAATTGCATTTGAAAAGGCAAAGCAATTATTTAATAATGATTTTAATTATGCAGCTAGTTTGGAAACAATTGCGACTGCATTAGATAAAGTAGAGCCTGGTTCATATAAAAAAATAGAGAAACAATATTATGATAATATGGAAGACAGCTTTGAAATTGAATAGTAACTATATTAAGTGGGGACTAGGGCATTAATTTGTTCAGTCGCCACTTTTATATTCTATAAAGAAACACCAGGGATGAATAAAAAGTGTCAATCTGGTACGAAGTATATTATAATGAGAAAAGTATTTTTCAGAAAAGAAGGTAACTAATGATTTATTTTGATAATAGCGCAACAACAAAAATAACGCCCGAAGTTTTAGATACATATAATAAAGTTAGTGACCAAGTATGGGGTAATCCATCTAGCCTAAATAACTTAGGTGAGATAGCTCATAATTTATTAGAGCAGTCACGCCAACAGATCGCAAGCTTATTAAATGTATTTGAAGATGAAATATTATTTACTGGAAGTGGAACTGAAGGTGACAATTGGGTAATTAAAGGAACGGCTATGGCAAAAATGAACCATGGTAAGCACTTAATTACGACAACCGTTGAGCATCCTGCTGTTATGAATACAATGGCTCAGCTGGAACAGCTTGGTTTTGAGGTTACCTATTTGCCAGTTGATGATGAGGGGCGAATTAGTATTGATGATTTAAAGGCTGCTTTGAGATCTGATACTATTTTAGTTTCAGTTATGGCAGTTAATAATGAAATTGGAACCATTCAGCCTTTAGTTGAAATTGGGGACGTACTAAAAGATTATCCAACAGTTCATTTTCATGTGGATGCTGTTCAAGCCATTGGTAAAGGTGTGCAAGAAGCTTTTATGAGTGACAGAGTAGATTTTGTAACGTTCTCTGGGCATAAATTTCATGCGCCACGTGGAGTAGGGTTTATTTACAGTAAAAGAGGTCGTCACATTGAACCACTTCTTACAGGTGGTGGACAAGAACATAACTTACGTAGCGGAACTGAAAATGTACCTGCAATTGCTAGCATGGCAAGAGCATTGCGATTATTATTAACAGATGAAACTAAGATGGTGATGAAACAAAAAGCTGTTAAAGAATTAGTTTTCAACCATATTAGTAAGTTTGATAAGATTACAACTTTTTCAAAATTACAATCAAATTTTGCGCCACATATATTGTGTTTTGCAATTGAGGGTGTTCGTGGCGAATCAATTGTTCATGCATTTGAAAGTGAAGGAATATATATTTCAACTACAAGTGCTTGTTCATCAAAGAAAAATCAAGCATCTGGCACATTATTAGCAATGAATGTGCCAGAACCGCTTGCTAAATCAGCCGTTCGAATCAGTTTTGATGGAAATAATACGCTAGAAGAAGCAAAAGAATTTAATCGTATTTTTGATATTTTGTATCATAAATTTGAAAAAATTAATTCTAAATAATGAGAGGATGTCGACATGCAATATACAGAGATAATGGTTCGTTATGGCGAACTATCAACAAAAGGAAAAAATAAGAGGAACTTTATTGATCGCCTAGGAACAAACGTTCGAAATAGTTTACATGGTTTTGATGATTTAGTTGTTAAAGCAAATCGTGATCGGATGCACATTAATTTAAACGGTGACGACAGCGAATTAGTTATGCAACGTTTATCACAGGTTTTTGGGATTCAAAATTTTTCACCTGCAATTCGCGTTGAACAAGATATGGATTTAGTTAAAGAAACAGCTGTAGCAATGATTAGTGAGCAATTTGTTGAAGGGACAACATTTAAAGTTAACACACGTCGTTCTGATCATGATTTTGAATTAGATACTAATGAGTTGAATGACGAACTAGGTGGCTGGATTTTAGATCACGTGCCTGGCATTACTGTTAAAATGAAACAGCCTGATATTATTTTACGTGTTGAAGTTCGTTCAAATGGGATTTTCTTATCTTCTGAAACGCGTCAGGGTGCTGGTGGTTTACCCGTTGGTACTGCTGGTAAAGGGATGTTAATGTTATCAGGTGGAATTGATTCGCCTGTTGCAGGGTACCTTGGTATGAAACGTGGTGTTTCAATGGAGATGGTTCATTTCTTCAGTCCACCATATACAAGTGAACAAGCTTTAGCTAAGGCTAAAGAACTAACAGTTAAATTGACACCTTATGTTGGAACGATTCAATTTATTGAAGTTCCTTTTACTGAGATTCAAGAGCAAATTAAACATGATGTACCAGAACCATATTTAATGACCATAACACGTCGTTTCATGTTACGTTTAACTGAAAAAATTGCCGAATTACGTGGTGGATTAGCAATCTTTAATGGAGAATCATTAGGCCAAGTTGCTTCTCAAACACTTGAAAGCATGGTTGCAATTAATGACGTTACAACAATGCCAATTATTCGACCAGTCGTTTCAATGGATAAAAATGAAATTATTGATGTTGCTAAAAAAATTGATACATTTGAACTTTCAATTAAACCATTTGAAGATTGTTGTACAATTTTTGCCCCACCAGCACCTAAAACAAAGCCTCGTTTAGACCGTTCAAGGGAATTTGAAGCTCGTTTGGATATCGATGGCTTAATGGAACGTGCATTGGCAGGTGTCAAGGTTAGCAAGATTCGTGTTGGCGAAGAATATTTAAATGAAAATAGTGAATTATTCGCAGAATTACTATAGTAGCACTTTAAAAGATTAGACAAATCGGTCTAATCTTTTTTTGTCCAATCAAATAAGTCGCTTCTTAAACAGTAATTGAGTAAGATAGAGATAAATAAAGAAAGGGTGGTCAATTATGAAAGTAACTCGTCATGGTAGTGAAATGGATACAGTTGGGGAAGCACCAAAAGTAGGGGAAGTTTTTCCTACAGTTAATGCGTACGATGAAAATGATCAAGTTGTAACATTACCTAAAAGTACAGGTAAAAAATTAGTATTAAGTGTTGTTCCAAGTATTACGACAAGTGTTTGCAGTATAGAAACAAAACGTTTTAATATGGAAGCAGATAATTTTAGAGATATCGAATTTATTACCGTATCTGATGATTCAAAAGAAGATCAAAAAAATTGGTGTGCCGCTGAGGGTGTAAACAATTTACAATTGCTTCATGCAGATAAGGGGAATTTTGCGAAAGTTACTGGATTAGATGTTCCGGAATTTGGTCATATGGCTCGAATGGTTTTCATTTTAGATGAAACTGGACATGTTATTTATGAAGAACTGGTTACGGAAATCTCAAATGAGCCAGACTACGCTAAACTACTTGAAGAATTAAAAAAATAAAATATTGACGATTTTCAGAATAAACGCTAAAATGTGACTACAGACAAAGAATGAGAACACCAGTCATTTCAGAGATAAAATGCTAGGCTGAAACATTTTAATTAGACATTATGGTGGTAGCTCAGGAGTCGTTATTCTGAAATTAAGTAGGAATAACCGGACATTATTGTTCGTTAAAAAGTAATTAAGAGGGGTTAAAACCCAATTTAGGTGGTACCACGGCACTGTCGTCCTAAAACAGAAATGTTTTTTGATGACGGTGTTTTTTTATGCCTAAAATAAAATTGATAGATGAAAAGGAGAACTCATGACAAAAGAAGTTGAATTATCAACAAAATATGATCCAAGTCAGGTTGAACCTGGCCGTTATGAAGAATGGTTGAAAAAAGATTTATTTAAACCTAATGCTAATCCAGAAGCAAAACCTTATTCAATCGTTATTCCACCGCCTAATGTTACTGGTAAATTACATTTAGGCCATGCTTGGGATACAACATTACAAGATATTTTAATTAGACAAAAAAGAATGCAAGGCTTTGATACGCTTTGGTTACCAGGAATGGACCATGCTGGAATTGCAACACAAGCAAAGGTTGAAGCTAAACTAGCTGAACAAGGTGTGACGCGTTATGATTTAGGCCGTGAGAAATTTGTACAACAAGTTTGGGATTGGAAAGATGAATACGCTGATGTTATTCATAAGCAATGGGCTAAAATGGGATTATCACTCGATTATAGTCGTGAACGTTTCACATTAGATGACGGCTTGTCAGATGCCGTAAAAAAAGTCTTTGTTAATTTATATAATAAAGGATTAATCTATCGTGGCGAATACATTATTAATTGGGATCCTAAAGCAAGAACCGCTTTATCAGATATTGAAGTCATTCATCAAGATGATGAAGGTGCTTTTTATCATGTTAAATATCCATTCGCTGATGGTTCTGGATTTATTGAAATAGCGACAACACGTCCAGAAACGATGATGGGCGATGTCGCTGTTGCTGTTCACCCTGATGATGATCGTTACAAAGATATTGTTGGTAAAAAAGTCATTCTACCACTTGTTAACAAAGAAATTCCTATTATTACAGATCATTATGTTGATATGGCATTTGGGACAGGGATGGTTAAAATAACACCTGCTCATGATCCTAATGACTTTGAAGTAGGTAATCGCCATGACTTACCTCGTATTAATACAATGAATGAAGATGCAACAATGAACGAAAATGCTGGTAAATATGTTGGCATGGACCGTTTTGAAGCACGTAAAGCAATTGTTAAAGATCTTGAAGCTGAGGACTTAATGATTAAGATTGATCCAATTACACATAGTGTTGGTCATTCTGAAAGAACTGGCGTTCAAGTTGAGGCCCGTTTATCAACACAATGGTTTGTTAAAATGAAACCACTCGCAGAAGAAGCTTTGAAATTCCAACAAGGGGATGACAAAGTTGGATTCGTCCCAGAACGATTTGAAAATACATTTACACAGTGGATGGAAAATGTTCATGATTGGGTTATTTCACGTCAATTATGGTGGGGACATCAAATCCCAGCTTGGTATCATAAAGAAACTGGCGAAATGTACGTTGGTGAGGTTGCACCAACTGATATCGAAAATTGGGAACAAGATAATGATGTCTTAGATACGTGGTTTTCAAGTGCTTTATGGCCATTTTCAACAATGGGTTGGCCAAATACTGATGCACCTGATTTTAAACGTTATTTCCCAACTAATACGCTTGTCACAGGATATGATATTATCTTCTTCTGGGTATCACGAATGATTTTCCAAAGCTTAGAATTTACAGATGAACGTCCATTTGAACACGTTTTGATTCATGGATTAATTCGTGATGAGAATGGCCGTAAAATGAGTAAATCACTTGGTAATGGGATTGATCCAATGGACGTTATTCAAAAGTATGGAGCAGATGCACTTCGTTGGTTCCTATCTAATGGATCTGCACCAGGACAAGATGTTCGTTTTAGTTACACTAAAATGGATGCTTCTTGGAACTTTATTAATAAAATTTGGAATGCTAGTCGATTTGTTATTATGAATTTAGATGGTGTGGATAAAATTGAATTACCAGCTAAATCAGAATGGCAGCTTGCTGACAAATGGATATTAAGCCGATTAAATACAACTGTTTCTGAAGTTACACGCTTATTTGATGTCTTTGAATTTGGTGAAGCTGGTCGTGCTCTATACAATTTCATCTGGAATGACTTCTGTGATTGGTATATTGAAATGAGTAAAGAAAATCTTAATGGTGAAGATCTGACAGTTAAGCAAAATACACAACAAATTTTGGCTTATGTTTTAGATCAAACATTGAAATTGCTTCATCCAATTATTCCATTTGTAACTGAAGAACTTTGGTTAACAATGCCTCATGAAGGGGAATCAATTGTTGTTGCAGATTACCCAGTGGTTCATCCAGAATTTGAAGATGAACAATCAGTTATTGATATGAACAATTTAATTGAATTAATTCGTGCTGTTAGAAATAATCGTGCAGAAGTAAATGCACCTATGTCCAGTGCAGTTGATTTATTGATTAAAACAACTGATGAAAAAACAAAGATTATTTTTGAAGACAATCAAGAATTTATTCAACGATTCTGTCATCCTAAGGAACTTCAAATCAGTTCAAATGTTGTTGCTCCTAAGCTAGCAATGACGTCTGTAATTACGGGAGCAGAGATTTATATGCCACTTGCTGAACTAATTGATTTGAATGACGAAATTGTTCGTTTGGAAAAAGAAGTTAAAAAACTTGATGTTGAAGTTGTGCGTGGAACTAAAAAATTAGGCAATGAAAAGTTTGTTGCTAGTGCACCTGAGGCAGTAGTTACAAAAGAAAAAGAAAAATTAGCAGATTACCAAATTAAATTAACAGCAACTAAGGAAAGAATTTCTGATTTAAAAGCAGAAGTTTAATCTAACAAAATAGACTTATTTCGGGTACAATATACCTGAGATAAGTCTATTTTTTTTAGAAAGCGGGACGGAAAATTGATCACAACTTACGAAGAGGCACTCAATTTTATTCATGGGCGAACAAAATTTAAAAAAAGTCCATCTTTGAATAGAATGCGAGCATTTATGGAACGCTTAGATAACCCACAAGGTAATATCGCGATGATTCATGTTGCTGGAACGAATGGAAAGGGCTCAACAGTTGCATTTTTACGTGAATTATTAATTGCACAAGGGTTGAATGTAGGAACTTATACTTCACCATTCATTGTTAAATTTAATGAACGTATTTCCTTAAATGGACAGATGATTGATGATACCGCCCTTTTACATTTAGTAAATGTCGTGAAACCAGTTGTTGATCGAATGGATATTGAACTAGCCGATTTTGAGGGGGGACCAACTGAATTCGAAATTATTACTGCAATGATGTTTGTATACTTTGGCAGCATAAATCCTGTAGATATTGTAGTTGTTGAAACGGGCTTAGGCGGGAAGTATGATTCAACTAATATTATTGATCCAATTATTTCAGTTATTACAACAATTGGTCTAGATCATATGAAAATATTAGGTAATACAATTGAAAAGATAGCGCAACAAAAAGCAGGTATCATTAAACGTAATCGGCCTATTATCGTTGGTAGAGTAACTGATGAAGTCTTTAGCGTGATTAATAATGAGGCTAAATTAAAAAATAGTCCTATTTTTCGATTAGGAGTGGATTTTAATGCTAAATCTGAGGGAACAAAATCATCATGGGAAGAAATTTTAACGTATACGTCGAATAAATTGAATATTAAACAACTTTCTGTGCCATTATTAGGTGAATTTCAAGATGAAAATGCAGCAACAGCAATTGCTACTTTTGAGAAGGTTGCTGAAATTCAGGGATGGGCCATTAGTCCTAAATCAATTAGGCAAGGTATTTCAGAGACACGATGGCCAGGACGTTTTGAAAAAGTAAATGATGAACCGTTAGTTATTTTAGACGGTGCGCACAATAGCGCAGCAGTGGATCGGATTACGCAGTTGCTTAAAACGCATTTTCAAGATAAAGAAATCACAATTATTTTTGCAGTACTAGCGGATAAGCAAGGCAAACAAATGCTGGAAAAATTAGCTGCAGTTCCTCATGTACGAGTTATACTAACTCAATTTTCAGGGCCACGTCTAGTAAGCAAAATAGATGATTTCAACGTTAATAAGTTTGATAATGTCTCCATTCAAGAAAGTTGGAAAGAGGCATTAGTTCAAAGTGTTGGCGAAATGTCTTCTGATGATTTATTACTTGTGACAGGATCGTTGTACTTTATTTCGGAGGTTCGTAGTTATTTTGTATCAGAATAATTTAAATAAGTGAATTTCTCGTATTTAATAAAAAATAGGAGGAATCACCATGTCACTTATTTCTAGTTGCTCAAATGAATATCTACTGGAACAAATCCAAAAGTATCAATGTGATAATTTATCAGATAAAGAGCTTTTGACGGTTGTTTTTAGTTTATTATTAACGAACCCTAATGATGTTGGAAAGTGTGTTAATAATTTTTCTTCACGTTACCAATCTTTAAGCCAACTAAAAAAATGTTGTTTAAAAGATTATCAGTTATTGATGGATGGGAATAATCAGTCTACAGCATTACAATTACAAGCTATTGTTACACTGGGAACACGAATCAACAGTGAACCTCATTTTATTTGTGGACAAATCTGTTCAAGTCATGATGCTGGGGTTAGAATGGTTGCTGAGTTAGGTGGATTAAACCAAGAGTTTTTAATTGGATTATTCTTGGATACAAAAAATCAAATTGTAAAACAAGAGACATTGTTCATTGGAACTTTGAATTCAGCAACGGTCCATCCAAGAGATATTTTTGCAGTTGCATTAAAATATGGTGCAGCTAAAATTATATTGGTCCATAATCATCCGAGTGGGCATGTGACACCATCTAAGAATGATATTATTTTCTCTAAAAGAGTTGAAAAATGTGGTATTCTTATGGGAATTGAGCTGTTAGATCATATTATTTCGGGTAATACTAAATATCTTAGTATGAAAGAAGAGGGCGTCCTTTGATTATCAAGGGTGCTCTCTTGTTCTATGAAATTAGATATGATAAACTTAATAAGATTATGGATTCAAAATTAATTACCTTATAATAATTTAAGATAAACTTAATAAAAATTAGTAAATATTGAATGAAATCTCACTTTTGATTATGATATAATGTAAATACTACGAATAAAAGCGCCTAGAAGGCTGACGATGAAGGGAAGAAAGACTGTGTTTGGATTTGGAACAAAGAATATAGGAATTGATTTAGGAACAGCTAATACAATCGTGTATGTTGAGGGAAAAGGTATTGTTTTACGTGAACCTTCAGTCGTCGCTAAAAATGTTAAAACTGATGAAATTGTTTCTGTTGGAGAAGATGCTCGTGCAATGATCGGTCGTACACCAAGTAGCATTGTGGCTATTCGCCCAATGAAAGACGGTGTAATTGCTGATTATGACACAACAGTTGCTATGATGAAATATTACATTCAAAAAGCTTTAGGTAAATCTGCAGGTAAACCTTATGTAATGGTATGTGTTCCTAGTGGCGTTACAGAAGTTGAAAAACGTGCCGTTATTGATGCAACTCGTGTTGCCGGTGCGCGTGACGCCTACGTTATTGAAGAACCATTTGCTGCAGCAGTCGGCGCTGGATTACCAGTGATGGATCCAACGGGTAATATGGTTGTTGATATCGGTGGTGGAACAACAGATGTTGCTACAATTTCATTAGGTGGTATTGTTTCAAGCCGTTCTATCAGAATGGCTGGCGATAAATTGGATGAATCAATTGTGTCATATATTCGTCAAAACTTTAATTTATTGATTGGTGAAAGAACAGCTGAACAATTAAAAATGGACGTTGCATCTGCATCAGTTAAAGATGCTGCATCAATTGAAGATACAACTATCAGAGGACGTGATTTGATTACGGGTCTTCCTAAAACAGTTACTGTAAAAGCAACTGATATTGCAGTTGCTATTCAAGAATCTATTGCTGAAATCATTACTGCTATTAAGGAAACATTGGAAGAAACTTCTCCAGAAATTGCTGCTGATGTGATTGACCATGGTATTGTATTAACAGGTGGTGGTGCATTATTAAAAAACCTATCAGAAGTTATTTCTGAAGTTACAAAAGTGCCTGTTTTTATTGCTAATGAACCACTCGACTGTGTTGCAATTGGTACAGGTGAATCATTAAAAAGTATCGACGTCATGAAGAAAAGATAGATTTTAAAAATCACATAAGCTAAAAATGAAGAGGTTGGTGGTTTATTTATCCAGCCTCTTAATTTTTTAGTTAATTATAAGGTAAGTGGAGGATAGCGAACATGCAGAAATTTTTTTCAAATAGAAGACTAATCATCATTTTAATAGCCATTATTGTGAGTTTTAGTTTAATTTCATTTTCAGTTTCCGTTAGAAATAAAAAATCAACACCACCGCTCATTCAAGAATTTGGTAATGATGTTGTTGGTCTATTTGATAGAGCAGTTAGTTATCCTGCAAATGGCTTAAAAAGTTCAGTTATTGGTATTTCTGATCTTTTAAATACATATCAAGAAAATCAAAAATTAAAAAAACAAGTTGATAAATTAGCACAAGTTCAAGTGGAATCAGACACTGTTAAAAATGAGAATAAACAGCTGAAAAAGGAATTAAAATTGGACAGTACATTGACTGATTATACTTCAATTAATGCATCTGTTTTAACGCGATTACCTTCTGGTTGGCTAAATCAACTTGTGATAAGTAAAGGTAGTGCGTCTGGTGTTAAAAAGAACGCACCAGTGATGGCTGGTTCTGGATTGATTGGTCGTGTTATAGAAGTTAATAAAACAAATAGTAAAGTTGAATTAATATCGACTACTAATGATTCTGCTAATAGATTTGCAGTTCAAGTAAATAATTCAAACGATGATATTATTAATGGTTTAATTACTGACTATGATAAAACAGATAATTTATTAATTATGGGTCAAATTACTTCTAAGAAAGCCTTGAAAAAAGGTGATTCTGTTGTCACATCTGGTCTTGGAGGCACAACACCAAAGGGTTTAAATGTTGGTGTTGTGTCTAAAGTTGAGCAAGGTGATTATGGACTTGCTTCTAAAATTTATATCAAACCTGCAGTTGATTTGAGTGACCTAACGGTTGTAACAGTTGCTCAGACGTTGGATTAGAAGGTGAGATTAGATGAGAAATAAAAATAGACAGTATATTTTTCCGTTAGGACTTATTATTTCCTTTTTTTTGGATGGTACAATACAATTTGTTTTTATGGAACAGTTACAATCACAAACGACTATCATGGTTAGTCACCTGTTGTTGTTATGGTTGATAATGGGTATCTTTTACTCAGATAATAAGCATCTTGAATTATGGGCGTTTGGTGTTGGTCTAGCATTTGATAGTTATTATGCCGGTATTTTGGGTATTTATATGATTTTGTTACCATTAATTGTTTATTTAACTAAAATAGCATATCAATATTTCGAACCATCTTTTATTGTGATATTACTCATTTATTTTATTGATTTGGCAGTTTTAGAAGTTTCGTATTATGCAGTCAATGAGATGATTGGATTTGCTAATGAATCTGTAACAACATTCGTTAGTACTTCGTTTGGACCAACTTTAGCTTTTAATCTGGTGGTATTTATTATTTTGTACTATCCAATATCAAAATTAATGAATTTAAGTAACCGATATAATTAAAATTCAGGGGTGAACGTAGATGCAAGGTGTTATTTTAAAAGGTTATAAAGATGGTTATGAAATTATTCTTAAACAGGATTTCGGATTTGATAAAATTTTGGTTGAACTTAGAGAATTATTTAATAATTTAAGTGCTGAAAAAAAGAATGCTGATGAAACGGTTATTTCGTTTGATATTAAAACAGAAAATCGATTGTTTTCAGCAGATGAAAAGCAAAAAATCGAAAAAATTATTTCTGAATACCGTAATTTTAAAGTACACAAAATCGAATCTGAAGTAATGACCATAGAAGATGCTAATATTTTAAAAGAAAATGACAACGTTCATTTATGCTATCTAACAATTCGAAGTGGACAAATAGTTGATTTAAAAGGTGATATTTTATTTTTAGGTAAATTACATCAGGGTGGTCAATTACGAGCTGCTGGTAATATTTTTGTTATGGGTGAAGTTCAAGGTGTCATTCATGCTGGATTTAACAATAATACAGATAGCATTATTGTGGGCGATGTTTCAGCTGCTTCACAAGTACGAATTGGTGAATTAGTTGATATTATAGATGATGAAAAAGTAACAAACAGTCAAGATACTGTAATCTATGTTAATGATTTACATATTATAGATTATGGCAATCGAGATGAATTAAAGTCACTTCGACCAAAATTATTTAATCATGCTGGAGGATATTAAAGATGGGAAAAGCAATTGTTGTAACATCTGGTAAAGGTGGTGTTGGTAAAACAACATCATCTGCAAATATTGGAACTGCATTAGCACTTCTTGAAAAAAAGGTTGTTCTAATGGATTTAGATATTGGTTTGCGTAATTTAGACGTTGTTTTAGGTCTTGATAACCGTATCTTATTTGATATTGTAGACGTAGCTGAGGGTCGTGCACGGTTACACCAAGCACTCATTAAAGATAAGAGATTTAACGAATATTTATACTTATTACCTGCTGCACAAAATACTGATAAATCAGCATTAGTTCCTGAACAAGTAAAAGCAATTGTTGATGAATTAAAAGAAGAGTTTGACTATGTTATTATTGATTGCCCAGCTGGAATTGAGCAAGGTTTTATGAATGCTATTGCTGGTGCAGATATGGCTATTATTGTAACAACGCCTGAAATTTCTGCGGTTCGTGATGCAGATCGCGTGGTAGGTTTATTAGAGCAAAATCCATTATTACAACAACCAAAATTAATTATTAATCGTATCCGTCGTCAAATGATGGAAGATGGTCAAGCAATGGATGTTGATGAGATTACACGTCATTTGTCTATTGATTTATTAGGAATTATTGTTGATGACGATGCTGTTATTAGTACATCAAATCATGGTGAACCAATTGTTTTAGATTCTAAAAATCCAGCTGGATTAGGTTATCGTAATGTAGCACGTCGACTACTAGGGGAAACAGTGCCCTTGATGACAATAAAACAGCCTCAAAAAGGTTTTTGGAAAAAAATGGGTTCATGGTTTAAGAAAGACTAATTCTTGACAATGTTAATGACAGTATGCTAAATTATTATCAATTAAGAAAAACGTTGAACAGAAGATTAAGGCTTAAACAAACTTTTAAAGAGAGTATCGATTGCTGAAAAGATACAGTTCTTAAGTCTGAAACACATCTGCGAGTTGATTTCCTAAACTAGTTAATTAGGGAAGTCCGGGATAAGCCCGTTATAGCTGTAGTTTAATAAACTCGTTAAGATTAAATTTGTGAGAATTTAATGATGTTTGAGGTGGTACCGCGATTCGTCGCCCTCTATAGTCAATAATGACTATAGAGTTTTTTTATACTCATTTTTATTAATCTACATAAGTTATTTTTCGTGAGAAAAATATGAATTTGAGGTGGCACCACGGCTATCGTCCTCTTGAGTCAATTTGATTTGGCTTGAGAGGATTTTTTTATTTAACTAAAGGGAGATAATGTAATGACTTATATATTAGAAATTTTGCCATCATTAATAGATGGTGCTAAATTAACGTTAGAAATATTTTTTTGGACGATCATTGGATCGATTCCACTTGGTTTAATTGTCGGATTAGGATTAATTTCAAAAATAAAACCAATTAAGTATTTTTTGAATTTTTATGTTTGGTTAATGCGAGGAACACCACTGCTACTACAATTAATTTTTGTGTTTTATGGACTACCAACACTACAACAGTTCCATATTCATATTGTATTCGGTCGATACGATGCGGCATTATTTGCATTTATTTTGAATTATGGTGCGTATTTTGCTGAAATATTTAGGGGTGGATTGCAATCGATTCCTAAAGGTCAATATGAAAGTGCAAAGGTATTGCGTCTATCATATTGGCAAACTATTAGGACAATTATTATTCCACAAGTGTTCAAGATCGTTTTACCTTCAATTGGAAATGAAATTATTAATTTAGTTAAAGATTCAAGTTTAGTATATGTTATTGGGTTAGGCGATTTATTAAGAGCCGGTAACGTAGCGACGAGTCGTGATGTAACACTCGTCCCACTATTGATGGTTGGGGCAATCTATCTGTTATTAACAGCTATATTTACACTTGTCTTGAAGAAAATTGAAAAACATTATAGTTATTACAAATAAGGAGTAATTCTATGCTAGAGTTAAAAAATATTAAAAAGTATTATGGAAAACGATTAATTTTAGATGATATTAATTTAACAGTTAATGATGGTGAAATTGTTAGTATTGTTGGTCCATCTGGTGGTGGAAAAACGACTTTATTGAGATGTATTAGTGGGTTAGAATCAATTGATTCTGGAGATATTCTAATTGATGCCTCACCATTTGATCCATATCGTAATAATACGAACGAAAGTGTTATTGGGGTAGTATTCCAGGAATTTCAATTATTCCCTCATCTTTCAGTGTTAGATAATATAACGTTAGCTCCAAAATTAGTTTTAAATCGTAATAAAGTCCAGGCCGAGGAAGAAGCACAAAAATTATTAGATCGCTTATCTCTCGGAAATAAAGGGCATTTATATCCTTACCAACTTTCAGGTGGGCAGAAACAACGAGTTGCAATTGCACGTGCATTAGCGATGAATCCTAAAATCTTGTGTTATGATGAACCAACTTCAGCACTTGATCCAGCACTACGCCAGGAAGTAGAGAATTTAATATTATCGTTGAAAGTAGACGGAATGACTCAAATAATAGTGACACATGATGTACCATTTGCTGAAAATATTGCGGATAAATTATTAAAAGTTAAGCCGCTAGAAGATTAGAGGATAATAAATGAATCAATTAGAAAAAAAAATTGTTTTTACAATATTATTTATGATGATGTTTATAGGATTAGCTGGCTGTAGCAATAGTAGCCAATCAATGAATTCGGTTGATAGTTGGAAATCAATTCAAAAAAAGGGTACCGTTGTTATCGGAATTGATGATAGTTTTGTGCCAATGACATTCAGACAAAAAGATGGTAGTTTAGTAGGATATGATGTTGATTTAGCAAAAAAAGTTTTTGAAAAATATGATATTCAAGTTGATTTCCAAACAATTGATTGGTCTATGAAAGAAACGGAATTAAAAAATGGGACAATTGATTTAATCTGGAATGGGTATACAAAAACAACTGCACGTGCTAAGAATGTTGCTTTCAGTCGTACATATTTAACGAACAAGCAAGTATTAGTAACAAAAAAATCAAGTGAAATTAATTCTTTTTCTGATATGAAACAAAAAATTTTAGGTGTTCAAAGTGGTTCAGCTGGATTTGATAGCTTAAATTTGCATCCAGATATTTTAAAAGATAATATTAAAGATAAAGAACCTGTTCAATATGATTCATTTGATAATGCTTTTATCGATTTAAATGCAGATAGAATTCAAGGACTTTTAATTGATGATGTCTATGCGAACTACTTTATTAAGCATCAGTCGAATTCAAATGCATATAACGTGATAAATGGTAATTTTAAAACTGAAGATTTTGCGGTAGGTATGCGAAAATCTGATACAACAATGCAATTAAAAATTAATAGGGCAATAACAGAGTTGCAAAACAAAGGTTATCTAAAAGAATTAAATCAAAAATGGTTTGGTGAAAATAATAATATTCAAAATAATTAATTTTGGAGGGACTATATGACATATGTAAATATTGGTGTGCTACTTGTTTTTTTATTGAACTTGTTAGCGGCAATTGTGACCGTCTTTAGAGAAAAACGTGATATTGCTGCAACATGGGCATGGCTTCTTGTCTTGATAGGTATACCTATTTTTGGATTTTTAATTTATCTTTTTTTTGGTAAGAAAATTTCAAAAGAAAAAATATTTGATATTAAAACACAGGGTCGTATGGGTGTTGACCAATTAGTAGATCAACAAAAAGAAGAATGGGCCAGAGGAGAATTAACAACAAGCGGTAAATATACTGATGATGTAAACGAAATCATGCATATGTTTTTAGAAATAGAGAAATCTATTTTAACTAAGAAGAATGAGGTTCAGTTATTTATTGATGGGCATGATAAGTTTAAGACGTTATTTCAAGACATTCGTAAAGCTAAACACCATATCCATGTTGAGTATTATGCATTCGAAGATGGGCATATTGGAAATGAACTATTGACGTTACTTGAAATGAAAGCAAATGAAGGTCTTGAAGTTAGAATCATCTATGATGCATTGGGATCAAAGGGAACTACTAAAAAATTCTTCAAACATCTTGAGGAATTGGGCGGTAAAGCAGAAGCCTTTCTGGGTTCACATTTTTCATTTTCAAATCTTCGTTTGAACTTTAGAGATCATAGAAAGATTGTCGTTATTGATGGTAAAATCGGTTACATCGGTGGATTCAATGTCGGTGATCAGTATCTAGGTGAAAGTGAGAAATTTGGTAACTGGCGAGATACACATATTCGCGTATTTGGAAACGCTGTCGGATCACTACAAAGTAGGTTCATTATGGATTGGAATGCAACTGCGAGAAATAATCAGATTAATTACCAGTCAAGTTATTTTCCACAAACTGTTACAAAAGGTAAAGTTAACATGCAAATTGTTTCTAGTGGACCTGATTCAGAAATTGAACAAATAAAAAAAGGTTATATTAAGTTAATTAATTCAGCTAAAAAATATATTTATATTCAAACACCTTATTTAATTCCAGATGATTCTGTTATAGAAGCGTTAGATATTGCGGTATCTTCAGGCGTTCAGGTTAGAATTATGATTCCTTGTATGCCAGATCATGCCTTTGTTTATCGTGCTACACAGTATTATGCGAAAGATCTAACGAATATTGGTGTAGAAATTTATCAATACAACAATGGATTTTTACACGCTAAAACAGTTGTAATTGATGAAATGGTTGCATCCGTTGGTTCAGCTAATTTTGATTTTAGAAGTTTTAAGTTAAACTTTGAAGCGAATGCATTTATTTATGATGTAGGTGTGGCAAGCACACTTAAAACAATTTTTGAAACTGATATGGAACAAA
Source organism: Dellaglioa sp. CoH-57-MRSF-17 (assembly GCF_056782015.1). The sequence goes on from NZ_JBXAXY010000004.1 coordinate 69,315, forward strand.
GTAGTCTTTTAACGAAAAGGTATTTTAATGATCAATCACATTGGTTGAAATTTAAGCAACAGTTTTCAAGACTTCTTTCACCGATATTATAGGAATGGAAACGCTTGACGTTTTTCAGGATGTATGCGATATTATTAATCGGAGACCAACACAAAGGGGAGCCGATTAATTTTGGCTGAGAGTGAAGAAATTCAGACCCTTGGAACCTGTTTGTTAATGCAAACGTAGGAATTGTGTGTAGAAGATTAACACCTTCTTTGTGCTTGGTTTACTAAGTCAAAGGAGGTTTTTTTGTTGGAAAGAAAAAAATTATTGATATTACTAGAAGGGGTCGTTATGGCCGCTTTAGCAATGGCGCTATCATTTGTTCCTAATCCGCCAAATATTGATATTGCACTAGGTGTGTTACCTATTGTGGTATACAGTTTACGACGCGGATTAAAAATGGGATTAATTATTGGGTTACTATATGGTATATTACCTATTTTAATTGGAACTGCGTTTGTATTAACGCCGGTTCAGGCTATCTTAGAGTATCCAGTTGCTAATTTGGTACTAGGATTTTCTGGGTTATTCTCTGCTCGTTTTTTAAGTCAGTTGCGTACTAAAAATATGCGTGGTGCCATACAATCACTGACTTTTGCGATTTTAATAGCTGTATTTCTAAAATACAGTGCTCATTTTATGGCTGGTATCATTTTTTGGTCAAAATATGTTCAATGGGGGCTTTCTCCAGTTGTGTACTCAGCAGTTGTCAATGGTGGGAGTATGATTATTAACATGATTATTGCTACCTTGATACTTAGTATCATACTTAAAAAAAGTCCAGGAATCTTCCTAGCTAAATAGAATAGACAGAAAAAGACGGATATAATAATCCGCCTTTTTTTATAAAAAAGGTTCCTAGCTAATTAAGCTGGGAACCTTTAAAATTTTTATTTTTAAATTAAGCGATTGACATAACTGCGGTTAAAACGACACCACCGACTGTTACAAGAATCATTAACCACACGACAAACATTGTGATTTTTTGGAATGTAGATTTCTTTTTCTTCATGTTTTACCCACCCTCTCAAATCTAATAGTGTAACTATAACTTTTTTATAAGTAAAATGTCAACTTAAAAGTAGTCATTTTTCTTTAAATAATAAGCAGTTAATAAACAAATTATTAACGTGATTAATTGTAACCACCAGAATGAAAAATGAGTGTCTGCACCAGGAAGGGATACGTTCATGCCGAACATACCGCCAACGATTGTTGGTATCGTTAAAATAATCGTCATCGACGTTAAGACCTTCATGATAATATTTAAATTGTTTGAAATAACTGATGAAACCATTTCACCATAATTCTCTAATATTTTAGTTTGAATGCTTGTCATTGTTTCGGCTTGTTGGTTCTCGATTAAAACATCTGTGAGTAAATCATCAGTTGCCTTTTGTTTGAAATGCTCATTTGAGTCAACCATAGATTGAAGTACTGGATTATTTTTCTTTAAAGCAGCATCAAAATAAACTAAACTTTTTTGCATTGACATCATTTGATAATATTGCTCATTTTTAGTTGCTTTAGCAAGTGATTTTTCTAAATTTTCGGTTTCTTGAATGATAGATTTTAACGCAACGACAAAACTTTGTGATAGATACCAAAGTAATTTCAAAGTGAATTGATCCGATGTTATCGTTTTAATTTGATGAATTGGACTATCCGCGATAAATTTACTGATAAAATCTGGTTCACTATTTGAGACTGTAATTATTGCATCATCTGCTAAGATAATTGAAAAAGGAAACGTTTGGTATTCTAAGTAGCCTAGCGAGTTTCTAATGCGATGAGGGTACTGCATTAAGACTAAGTCAGGAACAATATTTTGAGACAATCCTTCAGTTCTTGAATTTTCTTGATCATCTGAAATAGCGGTCATATAGTCTCGTGGTATAGCATACTTTTTAATAAGTTCATTTATTTCTATTTCAGAAGGATTTGTAACGTTAATCCAACATGATTTACTGTATTCTTTTATTTTTTGAATTGTACCTAACTCAGTTGATGTATAATATTCTATCAATATCAAAGTCCCCTTTATTCGAATAACATAATACATAGTATACCAAATTTTTTAAGCTTTCGTTAATTCAGACATCTAGTTGTTAAGATTAGTTCAAATACGCTATAATAGTAAACATAACTGTAACCTAAATTGAAATATATGGTAGAATCATCTATAATATAAGACATTGATTTTTATGAAAATGAGGGATGAAAATATGTGTGGATTTGCAGGTGTATTGAGCGACAGACAAAAAAATACCAATGATGATTACGATAAAATTGTTCATAATATGACAAAAATGATTGTTCACCGTGGTCCTGATGATTCAGGTTATTTTAGTGATGATGATATAACAATGGGATTTAGAAGATTAAGTATTATTGATTTAGAAGGCGGACACCAACCACTTTCATATGAAAATGAACGTTACTGGTTAACTTTCAACGGTGAAATCTATAATTATATTGAACTACGTGAAGCATTAGTTGCTGATGGTTATGAATTTAAAACAGATTCTGATTCAGAAGTCATTTTAGGTATGTATGCTAAGTACGGTGCAGAAGCTGTTAAGCAATTCCGCGGAATGTTTGGATTTGTTATCTGGGATACGCAAGAAAAAACACTTTTTGCTGCCCGTGATCAATTTGGGATTAAACCATTTTATTACGCTATAGCAGATGACAATTTTTATTATGGTTCGGAAAGTAAAGCTATTTATAAAGTTTTAAAAAATAAGACATTTGATAAAGATGCACTTCAAGATTATATGACATTCCAATTTGTACCAGAACCAGAAACGTTAACTAAAGAAATTGATATGTTACAACCTGGACATTATTTAACGAAAAAATTAGGCGAGAAGCCAGTCATTACACGATATTTTTCTGCCGAATTTCATCCAGTAGTTCGTCCAGAAGAGACATATATTAAACGTATTAAAGACGTCTTAATTGATTCAGTTGATAAGCATATGCGTGCCGATGTACCAGTTGGTTCATTCTTATCTGGTGGAATTGATTCGTCTATTATTGTTGCTATTGCTAAAGAATTAAATCCAAAATTAGAAACAATTTCAGTTGGATTTGAACGTGAAGGCTATAGTGAAATAGATGTTGCGCAAGAAACCGCAGAAAAATTAAATGTCGCTAATTTTAGTTCTGTTATTACGGCTGAAGCATTTATGAAGGCTTTTCCACATTTTATTTGGAATATGGATGATCCCTTGGCTGATCCGGCTGCTGTGCCTCAATATTTCCTTGCTAAAGAGGCCAGAAAACGTGTTAAAGTTGCATTGACGGGTGAAGGTGCTGATGAACTATTTGGTGGTTACACTATTTATCATGAACCTGAATCATTAAAAGGATTTAAATACACTAAACCAATTAATGGTGCGTTGAATAAAATTGCTCAAATGATGCCTAAAGGGATGCGTGGACAAAGTTTCCTTCTTCGAGGCACGACACCAATGGAGGATCGTTACGTTGGTAATGCTTTTATTTTTAATGAAAAAGAAAAAGAAGCATTCTTTAAAGACTATAATAAAAATCATCCATTCCAAAGTATTACTGGCCAATATTATAATGCATCAAAAGATTACAATAAAATAGATCAAATGCAATTTATTGATATGCATACATGGTTAAATGGAGATTTATTGCATAATGCCGATCGTACAACAATGGCACACAGCATAGAATTGAGAACACCATTTTTGGATAAAGAAGTTTTTGCAGTTGCTTCTGAAGTGCCTGCAGATTTGAGAATTGCACATGGAACAACCAAGTATGCTTTACGCAAAGCTGCTGAAGGTATCGTTCCTGACCATGTTTTAAATCGTAAAAAATTAGGTTTCCCTGTGCCTATTCGTTTTTGGTTAAAAGACGAAATGTATGACTGGGCTAAACAAATTATTAATGATTCTCAAACAGATGAATTTTTTAACAAACAATATTTCATAGATTTATTGGATGAACATCGTGCTGGTGTTAGAGATAACTCCAGAAAAATATGGACTGTCTTAACATTTATGGTATGGCATCGTATTTACATTGAAAGTGACATATTAGAAGATAGTAAAACAGTAACAGAAAAAGCTAAATAATAAATAGTGGGAGTTCAAAATAATGACAATTATGGTTCAGAAGTTTGGTGGCACATCGGTTCAAGACGATGAGTCGAGACGAGCAGCTTTAAAACACGTAAAATATTCAGTTGATAAAGGGTATCAAGTCGTTGTCGTTGTTTCAGCAATTGGGCGTAAAGGTGCACCTTATGCAACTGATTCATTATTAGGACTTGTCGATGGAGAGCAATCATTACTTTCTAATAGAGAACTTGATATGATTGTTTCTGTTGGTGAAACTATTTCTGCCGCAGTTTTTTCTGAATTATTGAATAAGGAAGGCATTAAAGCTGCTGCTTTAACAGGGCAGGATGCTGGAGTTGAAACAACTGATGAATTTCAGAATGCTAAAGTAATTAACATTAATACTGATTTAATTGATGAGGCATTTAAAGATGCTGATGTTTTAGTTGTGACTGGGTTCCAAGGTGCTACAAGTAAAGGTCAAACGACGACTATTGGGCGTGGTGGAAGTGATACGACAGCTGCATTACTTGGAGCAGCATTAGATGCTGAACGTGTCGATATTTTTACTGACGTGTCAGGGATGATGACTGCCGATCCTAGATTAGTTACAAAGGCAAAATTTCTAGAAACAGTCAGTTATGAAGAAGTTGCAAATATGGCTCATGAAGGTGCGAAAGTTATCCATCCTCGTGCAGTGGAAATTGCGCAACAAGCCCATGTTCCAGTTCGGATTCGCTCAACTTGGCAAAGTCCTGAAGAGATGGGAACCCTTGTGACCGACCGAAACTTAGGTGTAAAGCATTATCGTAGTGTAACTGGTATTGCTCATGTGACTGGACTCAGTCAATTTACAATTAAAACAGTTAATCATGCTCCAAAAGATGTTTTTAATTTGATGTCCAATAATAATTTGAGCGTTGATTTTATTAATATCTCACCTGGCAAAGTCCTCTTTAATTTGTTCAATGATGATGAAAAAAAAGCTAAACAACTTTTAGTAGATGCTGGAATTGATGTCTCAGTGCTTCCAAACTGTGCGAAAGTTTCAATTGTGGGAGCGGGGATGACTGGAACACCAGGTGTTACGGCCAAAATTGTAACAGCACTAGCTGAGAAGGATATTAATATTCTTCAAACAACTGATAGTTATACGACAATTTGGATTTTAGTTCAACAGGACGATTTAAAAACTGCTGTTAATGCATTACATGATGTCTTTTTAAGCAGTATCTAAAAGGGGTAATTTATGAAACTTTTACCATTTTTTGGAACTTGGTATGGGTCGATAATTTTAATATTTGGATATATTCTAATTTTAACTTTACTTAAACGTATTTTACGTAAAAATTGGCCTAAACGGTTGCAAATCATTGATTTTTTACCACCATTACTTCTTTTATTGACACATATTTTATCAGTACGAGAGTTTAATTTATCGATTACACCATTTATAATATTTTCTTGGTGCTTAATTGGTATTGCTAGTGCGCTTATGTATGCGTATCGAGATGGAGAATTAATTTATGCAAAATTTTTCAAGACCATTTGGAAAATTACTGATATTTATATGCTTGGATGGTACCTCTTAATGCTTCTCTTTTTAGTACTATTTTAAGGATATCGTCCTACATTTTTAATTATAAGTAATGTAAAAAACACTTAATCTAAAAAGGATTGAGTGTTTTTTTGTATATTATCATTTAAAATCATAATATTGGGGAATTCAGTGGTGGAATGTGGGGCATTGTGGTAAAATTTAAATAGTTACTATGAAGGGGGGCTGTACACAATGTTTATGGGCGAATTTAAACACACTTTAGATACTAAAGGTAGATTAATTATTCCAGCTAAATTTCGTGAGGAATTAGGTGAGAAATTTGTTATTACTCGAGGTATGGATGGTTGTTTATTCGGATATACACAAACAGAGTGGACACTCCTAGAAGAAAAGCTTAAAACACTCCCTTTAACAAAAAAAGATTCACGGGCTTTTGTAAGATTTTTATATTCTGCAGCTACAGAATGTGAATTTGATAAACAAGGCCGTATTAATATTCCAGTTCCTTTAAGAACACATGCTGATTTAGAAAAAAAATGTGTGCTAGTAGGTGTTTCAAACAGATTCGAAGTATGGAGTGAAGATCGATGGAATAGTTTTTCAGAGAGTGCATCAGAAAATTTTGATGAAATTGCAGAAAATATGATTGATTTTGGATTTTAAATAACACGTATGAAAGGGGATAAAACTATGACGACATTTGAACATGAAACAGTACTACTAAATGAAGCAGTAGATGGGTTGGCTATTAAACCAGATGGTATATATGTTGATTGTACTTTGGGTGGCGGTGGACATAGTGCCCTAATCCTGTCTCAACTAAGTACGGAGGGACATTTATATGCTTTTGACCAAGATCAAACAGCGATTACTTATAATGAAGGGCATTTAAAAAAATACATAGAAAATGGACAAGTTACGTTTATTAAACGCAATTTTAAAGATTTAAAAGCCGCGTTACTGGAACTTAATGTCACGGAAGTAGATGGTGTACTCTATGACTTAGGTGTATCATCCCCACAATTTGATGTCGCAGAACGAGGCTTCAGTTATCAGCACGATGCGCCGTTAGATATGAGGATGGATTTAAGTGCAGAATTAACAGCTAAAGAGATTGTTAATAATTGGACATATCAAGAACTTATTAGAATCTTTTTTAGATATGGTGAAGAAAAATTTGCAAAGTCAATTGCTCGTCAGATTGAAAATGCTAGAGAAAATGAAGAAATTGTTACAACTAGTCAATTAGTTGAATTAATTAAAATGGGTATTCCGGCTCGTGCAAGACGAACAGGTGGGCACCCTGCTAAAAAAGTTTTTCAAGCTATTCGAATTGCGGTTAATGATGAATTGGGTGTTTTAGAAGATTCATTAGAGCAAGCAATTGATTTAATTAATGTTAAGGGGCAAGTTAGCGTTATTACATTTCAGTCATTAGAAGATAGATTGGTCAAAACGATGTTTAAGGAACGAACAAGTTTACCAGAGTTACCACCGGGTTTACCTGTAATTCCAGATAATATTCAGCCAAATTATGCACTAGTTAATAAAAAGCCAATTTTACCATCAGAATTAGAATTACAGAATAATAGGCGTGCACATTCAGCAAAATTGAGAATTATAAAACGATTGAAAAAATAATATTTTATAATAAAGGGGTTACATATCATGGCACAAAATAGCACAGCACGACAAATGCCAAGAGAATATAAAGAAAATCCAAGACAACAACCTATACATAAAAAAACAGTGGGATCACAAAGTGTTGCATTTTCTAGAATTGAAAAATCATTATTTGGTTTAATTGGTGCAATTTCTTTGGTACTTATGCTTATGCTAGTTTCATCTCAGGTAGAGTTGTCTAATAGTAGTCAATTTTTACAAAATATTAACAGCGAAATAACAGCTATTCAAACTAAGAGTTCTGATTTGACACAAGAAGTGAACGAACTTGCCAGTAATGATCGATTAAATAGTATCGCTAATAAAAATGGTCTTAATTTAAGTGAGAGTAGAATAAGGAATGTAACGAAATGAATAATCAAAAGCAACGGATGATAAATGACATGAAAAAGAAACGTAGAAATAGGCAAAGGTTTGGTGTGCTACTAATCCTGGCCGTTTTAGCGATTCTTTTGATGTTTATCATTCGTTTTTCTTATATTGTAATAGGTGGAAAAGTTTCAGATGTTAATTTAAGTAGCCAAACACAGGCACTTTATGAAAATAGTCGAATTGATAAAGCAAATAGAGGAACCATTTATGATGATTCAAATCAACCGATTGCTGAAGATACAACAAACTACTCAATTTATGCAGTTCTATCAAAATCATATGTTGGTGCAAATAACAAAGCGTTATACGTTACTGATAAGAGTAAAGCTGCAAAAGTTATTAGTGATGCGATTGGAATGAAAGAATCTAAAGTTTACAATATTTTGAATGCAAAAAAAGGAACTTACCAAGTTGAATTTGGTAATTCTGGTAAAAACTTATCTTTGGAAACAAAAAACAAGATAGAATCAGCAGATTTAAAAGGTATTTATTTCACTGAAACACAAGCAAGATTATATCCAAATGGTGTTTTTGCATCACATTTAATTGGTGTGACAAAAAGCACTTCAAAAAAAGGTGATTCAACTTTATCTGGTGTAATGGGACTAGAATTAGCATTTAATAAACAATTAAGTGGAACAGACGGGTTAAAAAAGGTCCAAAAAGATAGTTATGGTTACCAACTACCAAACTCAAAGACAAAAACAAAAAAAGTTGAAAATGGAAATAATATTTATACAACCATTGATACAAAATTACAAACGTATCTTGAAACAACTCTAACTAACGTACAAAAAACATATAATCCTAAATCAATGAATGTTGTTATAATGAATGCTAAAAATGGAAAAATTTTGGCAGGAAGTCAACGGCCTACATTTAATGCAGATACCAAAAGTGGTATTTCAAAGATGTGGCGTAATACGCTAATTGAAGATAGTTATGAACCTGGCTCGACTATGAAAGTATTTACAATGGCAGCTGCTATTGAAAATAATGCCTACAATGAGAATGCCGTCTATAAATCAGGTGTTTTAAAAGTGGGAACTAAGATTGTTCCTGATTGGAATACATCTGGTTGGGGTTTAATCACTTATCGTGAAGGTTTCGCTCGTTCAAGTAATGTTGGTATGGCTAAGTTGGAACAAGCGATGGGGCATACTGCTTGGCTTAAATATATTAAAAAATTTGGTTTCCTGGAAAGTACAAATCTGGGATTAGCTAATGAAGCAAAAGGTAGTATTGAATTTCAATACCCAATTGAACAAGCAGATACAGCTTTTGGTCAAGGAATAAATGTGACAACTATGCAAATGATGCAAGGTTTTACGGCATTTGCAAACAACGGTAAGATGATCAAACCAACGCTTGTGGATAAAATTGTAGATCCTAATACTGGAAAAACAACGTATCAAGCTAAAACAACAAATTTAGGACAAGTTATTAAAAAATCAACGTCTAAAGAAGTATTAAGCATGATGCAAGATGTTATCTACAAAAATTATGGGACCGGTAATGCCTTTAAAATTGATGGTTACAAGATAGCTGCAAAAACAGGAACTGCCCAAATTTCGGATCCAAATGGAACTGGATATCTAACGGGTGATGCAAATTATGTCTTTTCAGTTGTAGGTATGGCGCCGGCCAAAGATCCAAAATATATTATGTATGTAACGATGAAACAACCACAAAATATGCAAGGTACCAGTGGTAATGCTATTTTGGCACAAATATTTAATCCATTGATGAAGAGGACTTTAGAAGAAGACAGTTCAACAGCGGTATCAACTGCAAAGACTAATGTAACAGTAGCAGACGTTACAAATAGTTCAACTTCATCAGCTAAAACAAAATTAAACGAACAAAATCTAGATATTGCAGTTATCGGACATGGCAGAACGGTAGCTAATCAGTATCCACCTGCTGGAACGACTGTATTATCCGGACGTAAAATATTGTTATTAACAAATGGTGAAATGATTATGCCTGATTTAACCGGTTGGTCAAAGAGTGATGCGGTGAATGCTGCAGAATTAATGAAACTAAACTTAACGACAACGGGTAGTGGTTATGTAGCAGCTCAAAGTATTAAGGCGAATACAGTTGTTAAAAAATCAACTATGGTGAAATTAACGTTAAAATAAAAAGGTGAATATAGATATGAGAGCAGATAAATTAATCCAAAGTTTAAAATTTAAACGAGTATCAACGGCGATTGATTCAGAGTTAGATATTAAGCTATTAACACAAGATACAAGAGAAGTTGTTGAAGATAGTCTATTTGTTGCTGTTGAAGGTTATACAGTTGATGGACATGATTTTGTGAATCAAGCGGTTGAAAAAGGTGCGAAGATTATTATTGCTCGTAAACCAGTTGATGTACCTGTTCCAGTCGTTTATGTCCAAGATACAAATCGTGCGATGGCAATTCTTGCCGATGCATTTTATGGCGTCCCAAGTCAGCAGATGAGAATGATTGGTGTTACTGGTACAAATGGTAAGACGACTGTTACACATTTGATTGAACAAATTTATCGTGACTTAAATCAAAAAACAGGTTTAATCGGTACAATGTATCGTAAAATAAATGATACACTGTATCCTTCGAATAATACAACTCCAGATGTTATTACATTGCAAAGAACTTTAGCACAAATGAAACAAGAAAAAGTTGAAACTGTTGCAATGGAAGTTTCTTCACATGCGTTAGTCTTAGGACGTGTATGGGGTATTGATTTTGATATCGCAGTTTTTACAAATTTGACACAAGATCATTTAGATTTTCATAAAACAATGGAAAATTATGCACATGCAAAAAGTATGTTATTTGCTCAGTTGGGTAATCATTATACTGAATCAGGCGACTCAAAAGTGGCTGTTTTAAATTTTGATGACCCAGTGGCTCGAACGTTTACTCAGTTTACTTCTGCTCAAATATTATCTTACGGTATCGAAAATGATGATGCCATGATTCAAGCTAAAAATATTGAAATTAAGAGTCATGGAACTGAGTTTGATTTAATTCTTTTTGGTGAAACAACTCATGTTACAATGCAATTAATCGGCTTGTTTAATGTTTATAATATGCTTGCTGCGTTTAGTGCCGCATATGCTGCTGGACTTGATGAAACACAAATTATTAAATCACTTGAAAAAGTGACTGGTGTTAAAGGTCGTTTTCAATTAGTGCCTTCTAAAACGGGTATCAGTGTAATTGTAGATTACGCGCACACACCAGATGGGTTATTAAATGTCTTAGAGACAATACAAGATTTTGCACAAAATAAAATTTATTGCATTGTTGGCTGCGGTGGTGATCGTGATAAAGGAAAACGTCCTAAAATGGCAAAAATTGCTGCTGACCATAGTGATTACCCAGTATTTACTATGGATAATCCTAGAACTGAAGATCCTAAGGAAATTATGGCAGACATGCTGACTGGAATTCCAGAAAATAGAGCAACTGTTATAATGGATCGACACGATGCAATTGCTCAAACAATAAAAAAGGCGCAACCAGGAGATGTTATTTTAATTGCTGGTAAAGGTCATGAAGATTATCAAATTCTTGGTCGAGAAAAAGTGCATTTTGACGATGTTGAAGAAGCATCGGGAGCATTAAATAAAAAATAAGAATTGAGTGAGGATAAGACAATGACTAAACCAGAAATGTTTATACCGTTGGTAAGTGGATTCGCATTAACGTTTATGTTTATGCCATTATTTATTGGCTATTTTAGAATACGTAAACAAGGGCAAATGATTAGAGAAGAAGGACCAAAATGGCATGAGAAAAAGTCTGGTACACCAACAATGGGTGGATTTGTCTTTAATATTGCTATTATTATTACTGCAATTTGGACAGGTATATGGGCTAATTCTATGACACCAGCGATGATGATTATGATTTTCATCTTATTTTTATATGCTATTTTAGGATTTTGGGATGACAGTATCAAATTATTCAAACGACAAAATGAAGGTTTAAAGCCTTGGCAAAAATTATTGGGTCAAATAGTTGGTGGATTAATCTTCACCGTCGTTTATGTCCATGAACATTTGCCACTTGCAATTAATGTCTTTGGTTTTGGTGAGGTCTCAATCGGTATTCTTTATGCTGTATTCATTATTATTTGGCTTGTTGGATTCTCTAATGCGGTTAATTTAACTGATGGAATTGACGGTCTTGTTTCAGGTCAATCAATTATTGCATTCGGTGCATATGCAGTTGTTGCGCAAGTACAACAACAAAAGGATGTACTTATTTTTTGTTTATCTGTCATTGGCGCATTAATTGCGTTCATTTGGTTTAATCATAAACCAGCTAAAGTTTTCATGGGAGATATGGGATCGTTAGCATTAGGTGGTGCATTAGCAACCGTTTCAATTTTATTACACCAAGAACTATCACTCATTTTTATTGGTATTATATTTGTTTGTGAGACGGCAAGTGTTATTTTACAAGTAGCTTCATTTAAATTAACAGGTAAACGCATATTCAAGATGAGCCCAATTCATCATCATTTTGAAATGAGTGGTTGGAATGAATGGAAAATTGATATTGTCTTTTGGACTATTGGGTTAATTGCTGCGATTTTAACGTTACTAGTCATTTTATAAAGGGAGATTTAATTGGAATGAAAAATATTACGAATTATCAAAATAAAAAGGTTCTAGTTGTAGGTTTAGCAAAGAGTGGCTTGAATGCAGCCAAACTTTTAAAAGATTTAGGCGCATTTGTGACTGTGAATGATCATAAAAATATTGATGATAACCCTGAAGCTAAAGAGCTTTTGGCTGAAGGAATCAAAGTGATTACGGGCGGACACCCACTCTCTTTACTAGATGAGGATTTTGAGTTAGTCGTAAAAAACCCTGGAATTCCATATACAAATTTACTTATTGAAAAGGCAATGGAAAAAGGTTTACCTATTATTACAGAACCAGAGCTTGCTTATGAAATTTCTGAAGCGCCAATGATCGGGGTTACAGGAACGAATGGTAAGACAACTACAACGACGCTGATTTCATTGATGTTAAATCAAGAAAGAAAGCAAGGACGTGCATTTGTCGCTGGAAATATTGGTGTTCCATCTGTTGCCGTAGCAAAAAAGGTAACCAAAAATGATATTATTGTAGCTGAATTATCAAGTTTTCAATTATGTGGCATTGATAAATTGAAACCAGAAATAGCCGTTATTACTAATATTTATGAGGCACATACGGATTACCATAAAACTCGAGAAAATTATGTGAAAGCAAAAATGAGAATAACTGAAAATCAAGATTCTAGTGATTTTCTTGTTGTCAATTGGGATTTAAAAGAACTTCGTGAACTAGCTAAAACAAGTTCTGCTAACATTGTGCCATTTTCTAGATTAGATGAAATTGAAACAGGGGCTTATGTAAAAGACGGAAATATTTACTATCAGAATGAATTCATTATGAAATCGGATGAAGTTAATATTCCTGGTGAACATAATATTGAAAATGCGCTTGCAGCTATCGTAACTGCTAAAATTAAAGGTGTAACAAATACTGCTATTCAAGAAGTATTATCGACATTTACAGGAGTACGCCACCGTACACAGTTTGTTAGCGCATGGCATAATCGCAAATTCTATAATGATTCAAAGGCAACTAATATTGAAGCAACTGAGATGGCTGTAAAAGGATTTTCGAATCCAATTATACTATTAGCTGGTGGATTAGATAGAGGATTTACGTTTGAAAAATTGGTGCCTGTACTTAAAGCACATGTAAAAGCAATGATTGTTTTCGGTGAAACAGCTGATTTAATGCGAAATGCTGGAGAAGCGGCAGGTATTACTCAAATTAAGCAAGTCACTGATGTTGTTGCAGCTGTTCCCGAAGCATATAAATTAAGTGATAACAATGATATTATATTGTTATCCCCAGCAGCAGCTAGTTGGGATCAATATCCTTCATTTGAAGTACGTGGTGACAAATATATTGAAGCGGTTGAAAAATTAATGCAAGTAGAGGATAAATAAAATGAAAATTATTGTTTCTGGTGGTGGCACTGGCGGGCATATTTACCCTGCGTTGGCCCTTATTGAAGCGCTAAAAGTAAAAGATCCAACGGCTGAATTTTTATATGTTGGGACTGAAAAAGGACTTGAGAGCCGAATCGTTCCAGATAATGGAATTCCATTTAAAACAATTAAAATTCAAGGATTTAAAAGATCGTTATCAGTAGAAAATATTAAGACAGTCCAACTATTTTTAAAAAGTGTGAAAGACGCAAAGAAAATGATTAAAGAATTTAAACCAGACATTGTTATTGGAACAGGCGGTTACGTATGTGGTGCAGTGGTTTATGCTGCTGCTCGATTACATATTCCAACTATTGTTCATGAACAAAATAGTGTTGCAGGTGTAACAAATAAATTTTTGAGCCACTTTGTTGATAAAGTAGCTATTTCTTTTGAATCAGTTGCAGATCAATTTCCTAAGAAAAAAGTTGTTTTCACAGGGAATCCCCGCGCACAACAGGTTGTAAATGAAACAGAAATTGAAGCATTATCGCAATATGGATTATTAGATGATGTACCAACGATGTTAGTTTTTGGTGGTTCAAGAGGAGCTGCGAAAATTAATCAAGCAATGGTTGAAGCAATTCCTGAATTAAATAAAAAACCATATCAAATTTTATTTGTTACAGGTAACGTTCACTACGATAAAATTATGAATGATTTAAACGGGATAGAATTAAATAAAAATATTGTGATAAAACCATATTTAAATAATATGCCTAATTTATTAAGCCATATTTCTGTCATTTTAGGACGTGCTGGTGCAACAAGTATAGCAGAAATAACTGCACTTGGATTACCATCTATTTTGGTGCCTAGCCCTTATGTTACAAATAATCATCAAGTAAAAAATGCAATGAGTCTAGTTGATAATAATGCAGCTAAGCTTATTACTGAGGATAAGTTAACGGGATCAAAATTGGTCATGGTTTCAGATGAAATGATGCTCAATACTGATGTGAGAAGACAGATGGCTAATAATTCACGTAAAATGGGTGTGCCCAATGCTGCAGATAATCTAATTAAGGTTATGGAAGATTTAATCAAAATTAAAGAATAAGTTAGGAGGCCAAATAAGATGTCAAAAAATAAATTCTTAAAAAGAAAAAAAGCTGAATTGACACCTTGGGAGGCCTTACAAGAGAAAAAAAAGAAGAAAAATAAACGATTCGATTTTTTTGGAAACCCCAAAACAATTAGTGACCGATTACCAAAATTAAAAAAATATCAACATCATGCCCTAAAACAAAAATTAATTATTATAATTGGTTCGTTTCTGATTATTGGTTTAATTGCACTATATTTTATTTCACCATTAAGTAAAATACAAAATATTAGTATTTCAGGTGAAAAAACAGTTTCAAAAGTACAAGTAGAAAATGCTAGTAATTTACACATTAATGATCCATTATCCCACGCGTTTTTTAGAAAAAAAGCTATTTTAAAGGATATAAAAAAAGAATTGCCACAGGTGAAGTCACTAACTGTTAGCCATAATAAATGGAATGGTGTTAAACTTTCTATTAATGAATATGATCTTGCAGGATATATTTATAAAAATAAAACATACTATCAATTATTTTTGAATGGGACAATTGGAAGTAAGAAATTTGACCAACCAGTGGGGAATTATCCTACGTATTCTAAGTTTAATCAAACAAATATATTGCAAAAAATGGTTAAACAATATAAAAAAATTCCGATGAAAATCAGAAATGGAATATCAGAAATCGATTATCAACCATCCAAAGTGAATAATCAGCGAATATATATATACATGAATGACAGAAATAAAATTATTGCTAATATTGATAATTTTGCCGATAAAATGGCTTTCTATCCAAGTATCTCATCTAAAATGAAGAAAAAAGGTGTCGTTGATTTAGAAGTGGGTGCATATTCTTATCCATATAATAAGAAAAGTTAACAAAGTTGGTATGGCCTATGGGATATCCTTTCTAAATCAGGTCTTAATGTGGTAAAATATGAGTACTATATCTTATAAAAAATAATATTAAAAGCAAGCTGTAAGGAGGTTCTTTTTCAGATGGGTAACGCAGGTATATATGTGGGGTTAGATATCGGTACGACATCAATTAAAGTTATCGTTTCTGAATACGTTAATGGTCAATTGAACGTAATTGGTATTGGTAATGAACGCTCACAAGGTTTGAATAGGGGAATTGTAGTCGATATTGATAAGGCTGTAATTTCAGTACAAAAAGCTATTAAACAAGCTGAAGAAAAAGCAAATATTCAGATTCACGAAGTACATGTTGGTATTCCTGCTAATTTATTACAAATTATTCCTTGTAACGGCATGATTGCCGTTTCAGATGAATCAAAAGAAATTACAAATGAAGATGTTGTGAATGTTGCGAGTGCAGCATTAGTTCAAAATTTACCACCAGAAAGAGATATCATTGATATTATTGCTGATGAATTTGTAGTTGATGGATTTGATGGCATTAAGGATCCTCGTGGTATGATTGGTGTGAGATTAGAAATGCATGGATCAGTTTATACTGGCCCAAAAACAATTATTCATAATTTAAAAAAATGTGTTGAAAATGCTGGGCTAACTATCAGAGAAACAATCGTGAACCCATTAGCACTTGCATCAGTTGCGATGTCAGATGGCGAAAGAGACTTTGGTACTGTACTTATTGATCTCGGTGGTGGTCAAACGACTGCTTCAGTGATTCATGATCATAAGTTGAAATTTACATACGTGGACCAAGAGGGTGGCGATTTTGTCACGAAAGATATCTCAGTGGTTCTTAATACATCTGTTGAAAATGCTGAAAAATTGAAACGCAATTATGGATTTGCTAATTCTGAGTTAGCATCAGAAGATGATGTTTTCCCAGTTGATGTTGTTGGACAAAGTGAGCCAATCAATATCTCTGAAAAATATTTAGCAGAGATTATTGAAGCAAGAATCTCTCAAATCTTAGATAAAATAAAAAGTTCATTAGATGCTATCAAGGCGTTAGAATTACCAGGTGGCGTTATCTTAACTGGTGGTCTTGCAGCTTTACCAGGAATTACAGAATTAGCATCAGAAATTTTGCAAGTTCAAGTTAAAACCTACGTCCCTGATCAAATGGGATTACGCTATCCTTCATTTGCACAAGCCTTAGGATTGATTAATTATGCAGTCGAGCAAGATGAAGTCACATTATTAGTGAAAAGTGCAATGGGACTTGATATTGATCAATTAAGTTATAGTATTGTTGAACCAGACAACGAAAAACCTAAGAAGCAAGAAGTAAAAAACAAAGTTAAAAAAACTAGAAAACCAAAAACATCAGGGGATCCATTAAAATCAGTTAAAAACTTTTTTAATGAATTTTTCGATTAAATAGGAGGAAGTAAGTAATGGAATTTTCTTTGGACTCAAGTGAAGATAAAGGCGCAGTAATAAAAGTAATTGGTGTCGGTGGCGCTGGTGGTAATGCTGTTAATCGTATGATTGATGAAAATGTTTCAGGTGTTGAGTTTATTGCATTAAATACTGATGTTCAGGCATTGGAAAGCTCAAAGGCAGAAATTAAAATTCAATTGGGTCCTAAATTGACTCGTGGATTAGGTGCTGGTGCAACTCCAGATATTGGTAGTAAAGCTGCACAAGAAAGTGAAGAAGCAATTATCGAAGCTATTGATGGCGCTGATATGATTTTCGTTACTGCTGGAATGGGTGGTGGAACAGGAACAGGAGCTGCTCCTGTTGTAGCTAAAATCGCTAAAGATCAAGGCATTTTAACAGTCGGAATTGTAACACGTCCATTTACATTTGAAGGACCTAAACGTAGCCGTTTTGCTGCTGAAGGAATAGCTAATCTGAGAGATCAAGTTGATACGTTAGTTGTTATTGCTAATAACCGTTTACTTGAAATCATTGACAAGAAGACACCGATGCTTGAAGCATTCCAAGAAACAGATAATGTTTTACGTCAAGGTGTTCAAGGTATTTCTGAATTAATTACATCACCCGGTTTAATTAATTTAGATTTTGCTGATGTTAAAACAGTGATGGCTGATCAAGGAACTGCATTAATGGGAATTGGATCTGCTACTGGTGAAAATAGAACTGCTGAAGCAACAAAAAAAGCAATTTCTTCGCCATTACTCGAAGTTTCAATTGATGGTGCAAAACAAGTTCTACTTAATATCACCGGTGGTGCTGATATGAGTCTTTTCGAAGCGCAAGAAGCTTCTGAAATTATTTCACAAGCTGCAACTGATGAAATTAATATTATTTTTGGAACGTCAATTAATGAAGACCTAGGTGATGAAATCGTCGTAACAGTTATTGCAACTGGTATTGATGATGTTAAAGAAGAAAAAAAAGCCACAGTTCGTACACGAACATTACCAAGAACTGATGCACCTAAAGCAACATTAGCTGAAAAGCAAGAAGATCGTTTTGACGATTGGGATATTATGCACCCATCAAGTCAACCTGAAGAAAAAAAATCAACAGAATTTGAAAATGTTGAAAAACCAAATTTTGATGTCTTTAAGAATGATATCAAAACTGATGATTTAGCAACAAATAATGATGATAGTTTAAGTACACCACCGTTTTTCAGAAAACGACGTAAAGATTAATTAAATGAATCAATGGGGAGGTTACGGATATTATGGCTTTTGAAAAAATTGGTCGTTTTTTTGGGTTAGCTGAAGAAGATGATTTTGAAAATGATGATTACCAAACCGAAGAGTCTATGCGGACTTCGTCATTGAATCAAAGTAATAAAGTCGTTTCGATAAATGGTAAATATAGTCAACCACAAAAAATTAATTTATTTGAACCTAGAATTTATTCTGATGTTAAGGATATTGCAACGCATTTAATGCAAAATCAAGCAATCGTCGTAAATTTTCAAAAAATGGATGAAGTTCAATCTAAACGGATTGTTGATTTCTTGTCCGGAACAATTTTTGCTATTAACGGAACAATTCAAAGAATTGGCGATAATATTTTTCTTTGTACACCAAACTCATTTACTGTTGAAGGAAATATGGCAGATAATATTTTTGAAAAATTCGAATAAAAGAAAAATCGAGGTATACAAATGATTGAGTTTATTACATTTCTAGCTAAAGTGATTACGTGGGCTTTTGATGCTTATGAGCTAGCAATTATCATTTACGTTTTAATGTCATGGTTTCCAGGCGCTTATAATACGCCGGTTGGCCATTTCTTAAGTAAAATTTGTCAACCATACCTTGCATTTTTTGACCGTTTTATCCCGGCAATTGGGGGTATTAGTTTTTCACCAATTATTGCGATAATCGCGCTAAGCTTCATCCAAAATGGGGTTATGGGACTTCTGACTACTTTGATTCGTCTTTATGTTGGAGGCTAATGATATATGAATGATACAATTTACCAACATTTCAGGTCCGACGAAAAAGAAATTATTGATACATTGTCAGATTATATCGAGCAAGCTAAATCAGAGTACAGGGCAGTTCTAACTCATTTTTTAAATCCTAGAGAGGCACATATTGCGACCTATCTATTAGGCCAAAATGACGAAATTAGTTTAAAATTATTTGGTGGCACGAAAGAAGCTGAACGAAAAAGATTACTTTTTTATCCAGCGTATTTCGATGTTCAAGATAGTGATTTTGATTTACAACTTATTGAAATTAAGTATCCAATAAAATTTGCTACCTTAAAACATGGACAAATTTTGGGAACTTTGGCTAATGCGGGATTAGATAGAGAAGTACTTGGTGATATTTTAACAGATGGTCAGCAATGGCAGGTTGTTGTTGAAAAAAAGATGGCTAATTATTTGATTAGTCAAGTTGATCGTATTGGTAAAATTAAGGTATCACTTGAAGAGATTCCTTTTTCACAAACGGTGAGTGTCACAGATGAGTGGCAATCGCAAAATGAATTAGTTTCATCGTTACGAATCGATTCAGTCATATCAGCTGTTTATAATATGTCTCGACAAAACGCCAAAAATTTAGTTAATTCTGAAAAAGTTAGTTTAAATTGGCAAGTTATTAATAAGCCTGATTATGAATTAGCAGAGTTTGATGTTTTGTCAATTCGTGGTTTTGGACGAATCAAGTTAGATTTTATTGCAGGTATGACTAGAAAAGATAAATATAAATTAGAGTTATCAATATTAAAAAAATAAATTTTGAAGGACGTGCAAAATGACTTTAAGTCCATTAGATATTCATAATAAAGAATTTAACGTAAAATTACGAGGCTATGATCAAGACCAGGTTAATGATTTTCTAGATAAAATTATTAAAGATTATGAAATAACGTTAAAAGAAAATGAAAATTTAACTGAAGAAGTTAAAACTAGTAATGAAAAGTTAGAATACTTTAATGATTTAAAAGATTCTTTAAATCAATCAATTATTGTTGCTCAAGAAGCTGCTGATCGCGTTAAGGTTAATGCTAAGCGTGAATCTGAAATTATTAATAAAGAATCACAAAAGCAAGGTCATGATATTATTGATGAAGCGAATGAAAAAGCTAAACATATTATTGATATGGCTTCAGAAAAAGCTAAAAAATTAGCTGTTGAGACTGATGACTTGAAGAAACAAGCACGTATTTTCCGTCAACGTTTAAAAGTTATGATGGAATCACAATTAGAAGTTGTTAAAAGTTCTGATTGGGACGAAATTTTAAAACAAGGCGAGACAAGCACATATTCTGAAATTCAAGACGTTTTAAAACGTGAAGAAGACAAAGAAAAACGTGAAGCCAAAGAAATAAAAGAATCAGTTAATAATAATGACGATATTGTTGTTACAGAAATTATTGCTGAATCAGATGCAAATGAAGATTCTGAGCAAAATGATCAAGATACAATGGTCATTTTCCCAGATAATAAATAAATTTGAGAATAACAATTATATGATACATTTTTAGCGAGTCGATGATAGTGGAAGGTCGATAATAAGTATTATATAATTTATCATCTCAACGATTTCATTAAACTGAAATGATCAAGTAAGTTTAATCGGCTTCATCTCCGTTATCACGATGATTGAGTGAAATTTAACGTTATATAATGTTAAGTTTCTAAATTTGGGTGGTAACACGAAGACTTCGTCCCTTGTAACGGAGTCTTTTTGTGTATAATGAAATAAAATAACTTTTAAAAGGAGTTTATAATATGAAAATGAAAGAAACCTTAAACTTAGGTAAGACAGAATTTCCAATGCGTGGAAATTTACCAGTTAAAGAAGCAGAGCGTGAAGATGCATGGAGACAAAACGGTGTTTATGAACTAAGACAAAAGTTAAATGAAAAGAAACCAAGTTTCATTTTACATGATGGACCTCCATACGCTAATGGTAATATCCATATGGGACATGCTTTAAATAAGATTACGAAGGATATTATCGTTCGTTCAAAATCAATGATGGGCTTCAGATCACCTTTTGTTCCTGGCTGGGATACTCATGGCCTTCCTATTGAACAACAATTGGTTAAACAAGGTGTTGATCGTAAAACCATGTCAAAAGCTGATTTTCGTGAATTATGTGAAAAATATGCTTTGGAGCAAGTTAATTTGCAACGCGAAGATTTTAAACGTTTAGGCGTTGCAGCTGAATGGGATAGCCCATACATGACTTTACAACCTGAATTTGAAGCTGAAGAAATCAGAATGTTTGGTGAAATGGCTGAAAAAGGTTACATCTATAAAGGTAAAAAACCAATTTATTGGTCACCATCGTCTGAATCAGCATTAGCTGAAGCAGAGATTGAATACCACGATATTAAATCACCATCAATGTATATTACATTTGATGTAGTTGATGGGAAAGATATTTTAGATACAGATACAAAAATGATTATCTGGACAACAACACCATGGACAATTCCAGCTAATTATGGTGTCGCTGTACATCCTGATTATAAATATATCCAAATTAATGCTGATGGGAAAAAATATGTTGTCGCTGAAGAACGTTTAAATATTTTAAAAGAAGAATTTGATTGGGAAAATGTTGAAGTATTAAAAGAATTTTCTGGTCGCGATATGGAATATATGACAGTGCAACATCCATTATATGATCGTACATCATTAGTTATTCTAGGTTACCATGTTACTTTAGATTCTGGTACAGGACTTGTTCATACTGCTCCAGGACATGGTGAAGATGATTTTATTGCTGGACAAAAGTATAAATTACCCGTTGTATCTGTTTTAGATGAAAAAGGTGTCATGAATGAAGATGCGCCTGGATTTGAAGGGATATTTTATGATAAAGCTAATCCATTAGTAACTGATGAATTGAAAGAGAATGGTCATTTACTTAAACTTTCATTCTTTACGCATAGTTATCCACATGATTGGCGTACAAAAAAACCTGTTGTTTTCCGTGCAACGGCACAATGGTTTGCATCAGTAGAGATGTTCCGCGATGATATATTAAAAGAAATTGAAAAAGTTGATTTTAAAAACGAATGGGGTAAGGTTCGTCTTTACAATATGATTAGAGATCGTGGCGATTGGGTGATTTCACGTCAACGTGCTTGGGGCGTTCCATTACCTATCTTCTATGCAGAAGATGGGACACCTATCATTACACCAGAAACAATTGAACATGTTGCTCAATTGTTTGAAAAAAATGGATCAAATATTTGGTTCAAAAATGATGCTAAAGCACTACTTCCTGAAGGATTTACAAGTGAACATAGTCCTAATGGTGAATTTACAAAAGAAGAAGATATCATGGATGTTTGGTTTGATTCAGGTTCTTCACATCGTGGAGTGCTAGGTAAACGTGATAATTTAACGTATCCTGCAGATCTATATATGGAAGGTTCAGATCAATATCGTGGATGGTTTAATTCAAGTGTTATTACATCCGTTGCAACTAATGGAATTGCACCATACAAACAGTTGATGTCACAAGGATTTGTACTTGATGATAAAGGACATAAGATGAGTAAATCGCTTGGGAATATCATTTTACCAAGTAAAGTTATTAAACAATCAGGAGCTGAGATTATCCGATTATGGACAGCATCAGCAGATACATCTTCTGATATCGCTGTTTCAATGGATATTTTAAAACAAGTCTCTGAAACATATCGTAAGATTAGAAATACATTTAAATTTATTTTGGCTAATACAACTGACTTTGATCCAAATGAAAATGCAATTGCATTTGATGAATTGGCATCAGCAGATAAGTATATGTTAATTAAATTAAATACATTTTCAAAAGAGGTTTTGGATGATTATGCTGAATATGATTTCTTAGCAATTTACAAAAAAGTGATTACATTTATTTCAAATGACTTATCAGCATTCTATTTAGATATTGCAAAAGATATCGTTTATATTGAAGCTGAAGATAGTTTTGAAAGACGCTCAATGCAAACTGTTCTATACCAGATTGTAACAACAATGGCTAAGTTATTAACACCTATCTTGCCACATACAACTGAAGAAGTTTGGGACTATTTGAAAGAACCAGAAGAATATGTTCAATTAAGTGAAATGCCAGAAGTTGCCCATTTTGATGGTGAAATTAAAATTGTTGAAAATTGGCAAGCATTCATGAAAATTCGTTCATATGTCTTAAAGGCTTTGGAAGATGCGCGTGATGCAAAATTAATTGGGAAATCATTTGAAGCAAAAGTTATTTTATATGTGAATGATTCTGATAAAGAATTACTTAACGTACTTGATACGGATATCCGTCAACAATTGATTGTTTCTGATTTAGAAATTTTATCTATTGATGATGTTCCAGAAGATGCAACTAATTTTGATAACTTAGCTGTTAAAGTTGAAGTAGCTAACGGTGAAGTTTGTCAAAGATGTCGTATGGTTAAGACTGATGTTGGGGAGGATACTGCGTTACCAACGCTCTGTCATCGTTGTGCAACGATTGTTGAACAAGGTTATCCAGAGGCAGTTACAGAAGGTTTTGAAAATTAAATATTTCAAAAAAGGAATAACGTAGAGTTATTCCTTTTTTTGAGTCAAATTGATTACAATCCTAAAAATATAGCGTAATATGTAAGGTATACAATTATAGTGAGAGCAGGTGTTCAATGTGGAATTAGTAAAAGTACATGGATCAGAAAACGATTTTTTTCTTTTAGATCAAACTAAATTAGAGACAGCATTATCAGATGAAAAATTAAAGAATTTAGCAATTCAAATGTGTGATCGAGAATCTGGATTACACGGTGGCTCAGATGGCATTTTAGTCGTTGATAAATCAAGTCATAATGGTGTTCTAGGTCAAATGAGAGTCATCAATGCTGATGGTACAGAGGCTAGTATGTGTGGAAACGGTTTAAGAACTGTTGGGCGCTATTTAGAAACTAAATTTGGACAAACAGAATTTAAAGTTGAGACAATGCATGCTGATTTAGATGTTAAGAAAGCACCAAATCTTCAGGCAGGCGTTGCAGCTTACAATGTCGAAATTTCACCTGTTAGTTTTGAGTCACAAACGTTACCAATGTTTTTACAAAGACAAACATTGGTAGATGAAATTATTCCTGAATTTTCACAAACGTTAAAGTTTTCAGCTGTCTCGGTACCAAATCCGCATTTAATTACTTTTGTTGATCATACAACGTTACAAGGACCGGAACTTGAAAGAATTGCAACTTATTTAAACGGTGAAAATCCGTATTTTCCAGATGGTGTTAACGTTAGTTTTGTTGAAAAATTAGATAATAAATCAATTTTTGTTAGAACTTATGAACGCGGAGTTGGGTTTACTAATGCGTGTGGAACAGCAATGTCTGCTTCAAGTTTAATGTTTGTTCTGTTAAGTGAAGGTAAAGTGCCATTTGGAACTGAAATTAATGTAAAAAATCCTGGTGGTATGGTTAAAACTGTTGTGCATCAAGATGAGAGTGGCAATTACTGGATGTCTCTAATTGGTAATGCAACTAATGTTGCGAATATAACAATTGAGTTAGCTGATGCTCTGAATGGTGATTTTTCTAAGGCCAAATGGATATCAACTAATGAACAGGATGCTTATTTAAAGTTTATATTAAGTATTATGTAATTTTATGGGGGTAAAAGACATAAATGACTGTCTTTTATCCTTTTTTTAATTTAAAATAAAGGGAAACGCTTGAGGAAATTTAATGAAAAAATGGATCATTGGAATTTGTTTAATGCTGATAATAATTGGCTTTGTTATTTTTGGCATTAGTTATTATTTATTTGAATATGCGGAGACACCAACCAATAAGGAATTTATTAATTCAGAACCTAAAAGTGCTGAGTTAAAGAAAGAATACACTTGGTTAAAACAAGTTAAAAAATTAAATTGGCAGATCAAATCTGAAGATAATTTAAAGCTTAAAGCAATTTATGTTCCTGCAGAAAGTAAAACTAATAAAACAATATTTGTTGCTCATGGATTTATGGGAAAGAAAGAAGAAATGGTCCGCTTTATTCATTTTTATCATGACAAAGGCTATAATGTTCTTGCACCAGATGCAAGAGCACATGGCCAAAGTCAAGGTGATTATATTGGTTATGGTTGGTTAGAGAGAAAAGATAATTTACAGTGGCTTGATAAAGTAATTAAATATAAAGGTACAGATTCAAAAATTACTCTATTCGGTGTTAGTATGGGTGGCGCAACGGTTATGATGTTGAGTGGAGAGAAAAAATTGCCTTCACAAGTTAAGGCAATTATTGAAGACTGTGGCTATACAAGTGTGGCTGATGAGTTAACTTATCAGTTGAAACAGATGTATAAGTTACCTAAAATCCCTATTATCCCTATTGCTAGTCTGATATCAAAAGTTAAAGCAGGTTACTCATTTTATGAAGCAAGTTCAATTAAGCAATTAAATCATAATAAGTTACCTGTGTTATTTATTCATGGTAGTGACGATAAATTTGTTCCGACTGAGATGATTTATCAAAATTATGCTGCGACAAGAGGACCTAAAGAAATTTTCATTGCACATGGTGCTAAACATGCTACGTCATTTACAAAAGATAAAGTTGAGTATGAAAAGAAAGTAACTCATTTTTTAAAACAATATTTTAACTAGGAAAAGTAAAATAACGAGGTTAATTAAATGAATTTAGAAGAAAAAGTTTTATCAGAAGAATTAATATTCAAAGGACATGTTATAGAAGTTGTTAATGAGACGGTTAAACTACCAAATGGTGAACAATCAAATAGAGAAATCGTACATCATCATGGTGCTGTAGGTATATTAGCAATAACGGATGAAGAAAAAATTGTTCTAGTTAACCAGTGGAGAGCACCTATTAGGAAGACATCATTAGAAATTCCGGCCGGTAAAATTGATGGCGATGATCATAATTTAATCGAGACTGCAACACGTGAACTGAATGAAGAAACACGCTATGAAGCTAAACATTTAGCTGAAATATATGGGTTTCATTCAGCATTAGGATTTGCGGACGAATATTTAACGCTATTCTATGCGACTGGATTAGAAAATGTAGATAACGAGTTACCTCAGGATATTGATGAATTTTTAAATGTAGTCGAATTGACGTTTAATGAGGTTCAAGCTAAAATTAAATCTGGTGAAATAACTGATGTTAAAACTATTTTAGCGGTTAATCATTGGGAAATTGAACGATTAAAAGGTGAATTACATGGATGATGAAAAAAAGTTATCGAGAAGTGAATATCAGAGATTACAAGAATTAAAGAATGATCCTGAATTTCGACAAAAAGAACGTCAACGAGTTGAAAAGGAATACCAAGATGAACATCCAACAAGAAGCTCATCTTCAGAACAACCAGAAAAAACAAATAAAAAAAGTAAATTAAACCAATTTTTGAATTGGACAATTGTATTTTTAGTTATTGCAATTGTAATTGTATTTTTAGCTTTATTCTTATTACCTTAGATATTAATAAAAAATGGAGGGTAACAACATGATTTACGGTATTTTATGTGCAATGGAGGAAGAAATTCTTTCGCTTAGAAGTCATCTAGAGAATAGAAAAGACAAAGAAATTGGCGGGATTTCATTTTATACAGGCCAAATTAATGGAAAAGAAGTTGTTTTGGTTAGATCTGGTATTGGTAAGGTACAAGCAGGGATGACAACAGCCCTTTTAATTGCAGAATTTGGAGTAACAGCCGTTATTAATTCTGGTTCAGCTGGTGGTATTGGTAATGGACTTAAAATTGGAGATGTGGTCTTAGCCACAGAAGTTGCCTATCATGATGTTGATGCAACAGCTTTTGGATATGAAATTGGTCAATTACCCCAACAACCAACTAAATACTTGGCAGATACAAATTTAAACGATGCAATTAAAAAAGCGGCTCAAGAAAATGATTTAAGTATAAAACCAGGACTAATTGTATCTGGTGATCAATTTATAGCAAGTCAAGCTCAGACAGATGTCATACTTAATCATTTTCCTGATGCTCTTTGTAGTGAAATGGAAAGTGCCGCAGTTGGTCAGGCAGCACACCAATTTGGTATTCCATTCACTATTGTTAGAGCGATGTCAGATGTTGGCGATGAAGAAGCTGGACAAACATTTGATGATTTTATTATTGAAGCTGGTCAAAAATCAGCACGAATGATTCTATCATTATTAAGCTAAATTAAAAGGAGATAAACTAAATTAATGTCAGGAATATACTTAGATAACGCAGCAACCACACCAATGGCAAATGAAGTCGTTGAAGTGATGACAGATATGATGAAGAGCACCTTCGGGAATGCCTCAAGTACACATCAATTTGGACGTTCAGCACGAATGGTGCTTGATGATAGTCGACAAATTATTGCAAATAGTATTCATGCAAAAGAATCAGAAATCATCTTTACAAGTGGTGGTACTGAGAGTGATAATATGGCTATTATGCAAACAGCTATTCAGAGAAAAACATTAGGTAAGCATTTAATCACAACAGCAGTAGAGCACCAGGCTATTTTAAAAACAATGAAATATTTAGAATCAATTGGATTTGAAGTTACTTATTTACCAGTTAATGAAGATGGTGTTATCAATATAGTCGATTTTAAAGAGGCTTTAAGAGATGATACAATTCTTGTTTCAATCATGATGGGTAACAATGAGACGGGAAGTCATATGCCAATTCATGAAGTTGGTGAGATTTTAAAGGATCATCAAGCTTGGTTCCATACGGATGCTGTTCAAGCTTATGGACTACTGGATATAGATGTTAATGAGGATCATATAGATATGTTATCAACATCAGCCCATAAATTGAATGGGCCTAAATTTTTAGGCTTTCTCTATAGAAGAGAATCTATATTTTTCCCTCCCTTTATTAAAGGTGGGGAGCAAGAAGACAAGAGACGAGCAGGGACAGAAAACATACCAGCAATTGCAGGTTTTGCTAAAGCTGTTTCTTTAATCTCAGATGATGAAAAACAAGTACGACAATTAAAGTATCAAGGCTTCAAAAAGCAAATTATAGCGGGATTAGATGATAACCATATTGATTTTGAAATTAATGGGACACTCTCAGATGATAACTTACAACATGTCTTTAATATTTGGATAAAAGGTATTCAAACTGAAGTATTACAGACCCGGTTAGATTTGGCAGGTATTGCTGTTTCTGGTGGCTCTGCATGTACTGCTGGTAATCTCGAACCTTCACATGTATTAATGGCTATGTACGGTGAAAAGAGTCCGAGAGTCACAGAATCTATTCGATTGAGTTTTGGAAAAGATAATACAGCTGAAGAGATAGATACTTTTATAGTACAATTAGTTAGAATAGTTGGTAGATTGAAAAAATAGGGGGAATTTAATAATGGCATTTGAAAAAAGTATTCAACTTTTAGGAGATACAGTAACTTATGAATTGAGTTCTGATGTAAAAAAATATACGTTAAGAGATTTAGGATTTGCAGAAACTAAAGCAGGTAATTTTCAATTGGAGAGATCTTTAGATCCTAATTCACCTTTCAATAAGGGCATTAAAGTTAAAGTTATCGTTGATAAGTCATTAACTGGATTTAAAATGTCAACGACGACTGCTAATGGACTTAAAGCAGTTAATATATTTCATGGTGAAGATAAAAAAGCTGAAACTGAACAATTTGATTATGTGATTGGTCAATTAATTGATAGGGATGTTTTGAAAAAGGTATTGTCAAAATGACAATACCTTTTTTATTATTATTAATAGTATTTTATAAGGGTATATTAACTATGAAGTATTATAAGGATGTTTTTGTATGTACGTTTTTAGATTGAAAAGGTATAATAAAGCGTATTCACTATATTCAATAGGAGATGAAATAATGGATTTATATTTGATGAAAGCAGAATCATTATATAAAATATTGATTAAAAAATTTGAAGTATCTTTTGAAGGGTCTAAGGTAGAATTCTCGTTAGATGATTTGTATAGTTTGGGATTGAAATTAAGAAGTAAGAAGTTAATTTCAGATATTGATTTTGAAAAACTTAGAATAGTTGCAATTACTCATGACATAAATAAGTTAGAAGAAATACACCAATATTTTGATGTATTTAAGAAAGATAAAAATATAACAGAATCTGCTCTGGCACAGATGTTAAAAAAATTATCATTTGAAGCAAAAGATTCTGTAATTGATGCAAGTGATTTTAGTGCTTTTAATGAATATATGCACGTAGAACGAGAAATACAACATAGGTTAGAGAAGATAATTCTTAATAAAATACAGAGAGAAAAAAGTTCTTTAACTTTTATTGTAGGAAATGTAGGAGATGGAAAATCGCATCTATTATCTTACATGAATAATCAATATTTTGATATTTTTAAAAAAAATAAAGTATATATACATAATGATGCAACGGAAAGCATTAATCCTAATTTATCATCTATTGATTCGTTAATGGATATTCTCACAAAGAATAAGAATGAAATTGAAGGTTATAAACATGTTATTATTGCTATTAATTTAGGGGTAGTTAAGAGATTACTTCATAAAATAAAGTCAGATTCGACATTAAGTGAAATTACAATTGCATTGAGTAATATAGAAAAAAATAATCAGGAAAATATAGAAGATAAAAAAGTATCAGTGATTTCATTTTTTAATAATGCAAACTTTGAAATTGATGAGACGGGTGTGAACAGCTTATATTATGATCAAATTTTTAAAAAAATATGTTTAAAAGAAGAAAATAATCCATTTTATAATGCTTACAGAAATGATTTAGAAAATGGCTATGATAAAGTTGAACATATTAATTATGAGCTGTTCTTAAATAAGAAAGTCCAAGAAGCAATTAAATATTTATTGATAAGAATTCAAGTTTCTAATGGTATAATCATCTCCACTCGAGATGTATTGAACTTTATTCACGATATTATTATACCAGCAAAGGAAATTAAAAGTAATTACACATCATATTTACCTTATTTATTATTTGAAAGCCAAAATAAGTCTGAGATATTAAAAGCTATTTATTTTCTTGATCCATCACGAAATTCAAATAAAAAAATTGATGAATTTAATGTTGAGGTATACAACTATGATGATGAGTATGTTGATAAAATTGAAGATAAAATTGAAGATAATGAAAGAGCAATTCAAAAAGTTATAGAATCTGTTGGTAAATTAGATACGGATAGACATAAAATTCGAGTTAACACATTTCTTAGAGTTCAATTTTTATTAGATTATCAAAATGAGTTATTTGATAATGAAAATTATTTTTCTTTTCTAAGTATTCTTTCAAAAAATGTAAGACAAATTAAAGAGTTGGCAAAATTGATACAAAGCAATGTATTACGGTGGAACGGTCAAACTGTAAAAGGATTCGCGTTTATAAATAATTTGAGTTTAAAAACTAGAGTTGCAGTGCCATTAAGATTAAACTATGTAGATTTTGAAATTAACAAGTTTGAAATTAATATGTGTTTTAAAGATACAAGTAATGAAGCTGAATATTTTGTTAAAATAGATTTTGAAGATTATGTGCTATTGACAAAAATTCATAATGGATATGTTATTTCTAATATTGAACGGTCAGAGGCAATGAATTTTAACAATTTTGTATTTAACATATTACTGAATACTAATAACAATGAAACTGTTATTGTTGGTAATATAAATGATGGATATCTATATAAAATAGAGAATAATGGGATTGATTATGAAGTATCAGAGGTGAAAATATAATGTCTATTGAATTAGAAAATTTAAAAAAACATTTGGAAATGGATAAAGGAAAGATAAAAAATAATCATCATAAATCAGGACAATTATTACCGTTTATGACCCGTGAGCCAGAGAGAGCAAAATTTGAAAATGGATTTGCACCAATTATAGGTAATTTAGCAAGGATTAGCATTAACAAAGGTGAGATATCAAAGGATACTAAATCCTTTGATAAGGATATAAGTGATGATTTTGATTTATCTAAAATAGGTAATAAAGATAAATTTTTAAAATTATTTTCTAATTCGGCACTTGATGAAATTTATATTCCCAAGTTGCTGGCGTATAAAAAGTCGAACGAAAAAAAAAGTTCAAGTGGAGAATTAAAGATTGCAGCATTTTTAAATTATACACTTGAGCTAGAGAAAAATAATATGTGGATTGAATTTATAAATAAAAAAGATGAGCACAATCTTTATGAAAAAATTATTATAGAAAATTTACATGAACTAACTAATAATAATATAAAAAAAGAAAAATTTGTTTCAATTGGTGACCAAAGTATATTCTTAGATTATTTTAATCATGATTTGAACAATTTTATGAAAAATACAACATTTTTTATGAAAAATATTGATACATTTTTTAGCTACTATTATTTTTTCATAATTAGTCAAATAATAATGAATATTGGAACCTTCGATGAGTTTAATAAAAAAAATATTTTTTTTGCACTTGATACGGAAAAAATATCAGGTTCAAGACCAACAAATGATAGAGGTTATGCTCAAGTTAAAGAAAACGCAACTGATTTGTTAGTTAACGTTGATTTATTAGATTATTTAAATTTATTAGTTCCTAGTGAAAAATTTTATAGTTTATTTCAGTTAACAGATATAAATTTTGAATATTCAATAGAACTTAGAAATAATTTAAGTGAATTTTTAAATGAGTTTTTGGAGGATGATATAAGCATGTCATCTGAAAATAATATAAAGGATAATATAAAACTTTTAAAATTAAAATTAACAAAAAATTTATCCGACGAAACTAAATCTAGATTTTCTAAATCTTTTGAAGCAATAGCAGTAAAATATTTTGTAAAAAGACGTGGTAGACTTGGAAATGTTTTAAACATGACTGATGATACTGTATTGGTGATTACAGCGGGTATAGTTGGTTCAGAAAAAATGCTTGTTAAAGATGTTATTACCGAAATGAGTAATAGAGGAATTTCATTAGATAATATTTCTAAAAGAAAATTAGTAGAAACATATGAAAAAATGAATATTCTTGAAAAATTAAGCGATAGCGGGGATGCACAATATGTCAAACCAATATTATAAATTTTTAATCGAACGGTTATTTAAATGGTTTAAAACCCAAAATATTAGTGCTGGTAGCAGGTATTATTTGAATTTAGATCAAAATAATGAAGTTGTTAGATTCTATAATGCATTTGAAATGAATGATATTATTTCTACTGAAGATTTTGTAATTGATCAAAAGGACGTGCAGTTCCATGGTAAAGTGGTAAATATAAATGGTGTTAACATATTATTTGTTGCAGCAACAGATAAAATGAACTCAGATTTTTTAGTAACACTTAGAAATAGGGTTAGTTTACAATCTGACATATGGAGAAATACGGCACTTTTTATCGTGTGTACTGAAATTCTTGACAGTATATCGGGTGGAGCCATGAATGTTAGTCACGGAAATGGGCCTTTTTCTGTTGATAAAATTAAACACGATTTAAAAAGTGAAATAGAAAAGTCCGGGTTATCGGACGCTAACCAAGTAGTATTAGAAGAGTTTAAAAAGAATATAATTTTGGAAGATTCAATGAACTTAACATTATTAGATTTTGCCAGTATTTTTTCAATTTTAGAAAAATCAGAGATTACTCCGGATGACTATAAAAATATGGGTTATTTTTATGATACACAAATACAAACGTATGATGCTGATAATATTAAAAAAAGATTAAGAGAAAATAAGCAAGATTTTCAAAAGATTGGTGGTTGGCAAGAATATAATACTGTTGAAGATAAAATAGTTAACTACACGCAAGCAGATTTAGAATCAATGAGTATGTTGAAAGAAAAGGATATTTGGATGGATGTCGATTTTTCAAAAATAAAAAGAGGAAAAGAAAAATTAAAAGAATTAAGAAAAGATACAATTATTTATCAATCAGATAAAATAAATAAAGTTAATCCTGATTTAATTATATATGACCGAAGTAGAGAAAATGGTGAAAATAAAAATTCTGTTAAGTACAAAAACAGATTTATTTTAATATTTAAAAATAATATTAATCATGAAAATAATCAATTGATAATAAAACTTCCTTTTGATGATTCTGTGAAGGCATCAAGAATTAATAAAAGTAAGAGCCATATAATTGATGGGAAATCTGCTGAATTTACTGCAGATGGTAATAATTTAAAAATTATTGTAAACGACTTCAATGTGATGGATATATATGGAATTAAGACCTCATATGAACATTCAAAGGCACAGAAATATACATTTCAAATAATTTATTTACCATTTTCTCAAGACATATTTAATAATATATTATCGAGTTATCGTGTAAAAATAACTAAATCTAAGATGGAGATTCAGTTAGAATACGAAAAAAATTATATAATTGGTGGTACAGATTTTATTGATGAGGTTGATTATGATCAGATTAAATATAATGTAATTCCTATTTCAGATGAAGTGGGTGTAAATATTAATTTTGAAAATATTGATTCAGATGAAAGTGAGAATGAATTTAAGCTAGTTAATGAAGGCATTGAAATACCATTTTCAATTTTAGATAATAGTCAGAAGCCGGTTCCCAGAAGTGGTTTGTTTATAGAAAAAAATAGGCGTAAGGCTAATGAAAGTTTAATTTTTGATGGGGCTAAAATAATTAATGGTACAGAAAAATATTATGTCTTTAGTGAAAATAAGAAGTTGTTGAATTATGAAGTAGATATTATTAAACAACAAATATTGTATGCAAAAATAGATGATTCAATTGTCACTAGTATTGAAGTTCAGATACCTGAACAAATAAGAATAGACTATATTCTTATTTGTAAGCTATTAAAAGAAAGAAATACTATTTTAAGTTTAAGTTATTTTGATCAAGAATTATTGAAAGCTCTTAATAAATATTGTGATGATTTTGATGAAGTAATTAATCAAATCTCCGAAGAAAGACTTACATTGGAATTAAAAGATTTATATAAAATGGGTACAGTAGAAATCGATGGGGAAATAGCTTATACACCTTTACATCCAGTATTGATTAAATATCAACTAGAGTTATTAAAAAGGACAGAATTTCAATCTATACCTGAAAATTTTATTCGAACGTTAAATCCAAGTGGATTAGTTCCATATATATCAAAAAATGGGGGACTATTAAAATCAAATTTTGATGATAGTTCGCCTAGATGGTTATTCTTTAATGAATTTAAAAAATCAAAAATATCAGCGATTTCTAGAAATATTATTACTTCTAGAATGTTAGATTTTTATAAGCATTTTCATTATCTTTTTGAAGTAAGTTCTGATTATGCATTAAATGCTTCAATGCATAATATTAACGATGATAAAACAATATTAAAGAGTACGATTGATTTTATGTTAAAACAGCT
This sequence comes from Dellaglioa sp. CoH-57-MRSF-17, assembly GCF_056782015.1. Next base: position 103,914 of record NZ_JBXAXY010000004.1, read on the forward strand.
TCAAAATACTAAACAAGGGTTTAAATTAGAAAATATGCATCCTGTTAATTTATATATAAATAACGATAAAAAAATTCTTAATCCAATATATGACCAATTTAATCAAATTATAACGGCAGCTGATTTTGAAAATTTATTTTCTGAAAAATTTATGGGAGATAAAATTAATGATTATGCTAATGAAGACGTAATTAAAGTATTAAAATCGCGGATTAATATTTATCATAATTTTGTTAGACAACCATATAGTCATGTTTCATTTTATAAGATGGATGTCGAGAGTAATGCCAATAGTTTTAAATCAGATAAGCTGGAAATGAATTATACTTTAGGCGGTCTAATAAGTGGTAAAAAATATAGTCTTGATAAAAAAATGTTTATACAAGGATTCGGTGTAAATATGGATTCAAAATATTTACATCGGCCATTGATCAAATTTATGTATGATTGGAATGCATTTAGTGTAGCCAACAATGCGGAAACAAATGTTTATCAAGCAGGAATTACGAATGTAAATAACATTCCAAGTTTTGAAAGTGAAGATGGTCATTTTGATGATATATTAACGAATATTATGGAAAATAGTAATTGGGTAACGTTATTGGATCCAGATATCAGTTTGGATTATTTTTCGGAACGTAATGATTTATATATTATTCATTATACAGATCAAAGTAACACTTCAAATTATGAGTCAATAACTTTTACAAACCAAATTGAACAATATAGTTTAATTATCAATGATAAGATAGAAAGATATGACAAAACTATAATTAAAAATAAAGAAACAAGTTTAAATATTATTAAATCATTTAACATTATTAATGGAGAATGGCTTCTAAAAATTATCGGAGATAAAACGAATCACAATATAGTGAGGGAAAAGTTAAGTATTATTTCGGCGTATAAAGAATTAATGGGTATTTTAGAAACTGAGAATATTATTTGGGTGCCCATATCGCTAGAAGAGATATTAAGAGTTTCTGGAATGGTTGGCATGAGCCAAAAAGAAGGATTATTTACAGCAAAAAATCTAGGAATGACAGGAGCTACAAGTGATGATCTGTTATTCATGGGTGTTGAAGTAGGAGAAAATTTAAAAATTCATTTGTTTCCTGTCGAAGTTAAAGTTGGACAGAACCATTCGGATGTTATATCTAAGGCAACGTTGCAGGCGGTTAATACGGCAGAAACAATAAATGAGGCGCTGAGGGATGAAAATAAATTTAAATCCGAATATTACCGTAATTTTTTTATGACAATATATTTAGCTAATCTAAAAAAAATGTTTAATAACAAGTTAATAAATGCAGAACTATATAAAAAAATTCAAGATAATGATGATAAGTTATTGAATAATGATTTTATAATTTCAAATGAATTAAACGAATATTATGGCAAGGCTTTCATTGTTTCATTTGGTGATAGAAATGATAGTCGGAGAATTCTTAGAAAGGAATTAGGCGGTAAGAATATAACTGAAATTAAACTTCCTGAGGGTGACGCATACATTTATGCAAGTAAGGGATTAAATGAAATCATCTCAGAAATTAAAAGTGGAAAATTGGGATTTCCGGAAGAAAGCCTTTTAAAAAATATTTTGCATGATGATAGTTATCAAGAAACTATCGATACTGATAAAGGAAAAAATATTATTATAAACAAAGAATTAGATACAGAGTCAGCTTATGAATATTGTGAAAATAAGGATAAAAAAAATTTTGAAGATAACAACGAAATTAAATCTATAAATAGTATAAATGAAAGTCAAAGTCAATATTCGAATATAAATGAACTTTCTGATTTTGAAATAGAATATCCTGAAAATACATTTTCTGAAAAAACTAGAATTAAATTAGGCGTTAAAAAAGGTAGTGTTGATGAAGCTTATTGGGAGTATGGAAATCCAGGGCTTTCAAATAGGCACATGATTATTACGGGTAAGTCTGGGCAGGGGAAGACTTACTTTGTTCAAACATTACTGTATGAGTTGGCTAATAAAAATATTAATAGTTTGGTAGTTGATTATACTGATGGATTTTTGGAAAATCAATTGGATAAAAATTTTGTTAGCAAAATGAGACATGATAATAAAATTCAATTTCACTTAGTTAAAGCGGGGGATAAATTACCTATAAATCCATTTAATCTTCAAGAAATAGATTATGGTGGTGGAACCTTTATTACTGAAGATGTAAATGATATGGCAGACCGAGTATCTCAAATGTTAGATAACGTTTTTGAGTTAGGCACTCAGCAAAGGTATTCATTGAAAACTGCAATAAGTGATGGTTATGCAAGAAACGGTAAATCATTTACCTTTTTACATTTAAAAAATATATTAAGTGACGAAGATGAATTCAAGGATGGGTTAAAAATAGTAGGTAGACTAGATATGTTATTGAGTTCAAATCCTTTCACTTATACTAAAGATTCCAAAAACTGGGAGTCATATTTAAATAAAGATGGAACTATTCATATTTTTCAATTAAAAGGATTTCAACATGATATACAAAAAGTTATTACTGAATTTGTACTTTGGGATTTGTTTAATTATCTTCAAAGTATTGGAAATACAGAAGAAAATCCAATTCCAGTGGTACTTGATGAAATACAAAATTTAAATTTTAAAGATAACTCTCCAACTGTTAAAATTTTAAAAGAAGGAAGAAAATTCGGTTGGTCAGGAATTTTTGCAACTCAATCTATATCAGCTATTAAGGGTGATATCAGTAGTGTCTATAATGCATCTGAGCAAGTTAATTTTTTACCATTGGAAGACCAAGTTAAACTTATTGCGAACACGCTATCTTTAGATAAAGACAGTAATCAACAATATCAATATCTTTTATCTAATTTACAAAAAGGCGAAAGTATTATTAAAGGGCCTATGCTTAATGGTACCAATCAAGTGGTATCACGAATAGAATCTATTAAAATAAGTGGATTTGATGATCGTATAAACTAAGTAAAGTAAATTATGACACACTAGGGTTGTATTAGTATATATTATTGGTATAATAGTACTTACTGAAATAGTGCGACCTTCAAATCGTAGATTTTTTCAGAATCTAATTGAAATGATGGTGATAGTATGCCAGATAATAGTAAAACTCGTGTCGTTGTTGGGATGAGTGGTGGCGTCGATTCATCAGTTGTTGCTTATTTATTAAAGCAACAAGGTTATGATGTAGTTGGTGTCTTCATGAAAAACTGGGACGATACGGACGAAATGGGTGTTTGTACTGCAACAGAAGATTACAAAGATGTTGCTAAAGTAGCAAACAAAATTGGAATTCCTTATTATTCCGTTAATTTTGAAAAAGAATATTGGGATCGCGTATTCACATATTTCTTGGATGAATATAAAAAGGGTCGGACACCAAATCCAGATGTGATGTGTAATAAAGAAATTAAGTTTAAAGCATTTTTCGATTATGCTATGGAACTTGATGCTGATTACATCGCAATGGGACATTATGCACAAGTTGAGCAAGATGCTGACGGTATTATGCATATGTTACGTGGGGATGATAGTAACAAAGATCAGACTTATTTCTTGAGTCAATTATCACAAAAACAAATTCAAAAAGTTATGTTCCCAATTGGAAACATTGAAAAACCAGAAGTTAGAAGAATTGCTGAAGAAGCTGGACTTTCAACTGCTAAGAAAAAAGATTCAACAGGTATTTGTTTTATCGGCGAAAGAAACTTTACAAAGTTCCTTGGTGAATATTTACCAGCACAAACGGGTAATATGATGACTGTTGACGGTGTAAAAATGGGCGAGCATTATGGTCTTATGAATTATACAATTGGTCAACGTAAAGGTCTTGGTATTGGTGGTACGGGTGAAGGTAACGATCCTTGGTTCGTTGTAGGTAAAGATTTAGCAACAAATACATTGATTGTTGGACAAGGTTACCATAATGATTTACTTTATGCCGATTATCTTGAAGCATCAGAGTTAAGTTTTATGGCACCAATCGATCGCTTTGGCAATGATTTCCATATCACTGCTAAGTTTAGATACCGTCAAACTGATGTTGGTGTGACGGTTCATTTAAATGATGACCGTACAGAAGCTACAGTTGAATTTGATGCACCAGTACGTGCTATTACACCTGGACAGGCTGTTGTCTTTTACGATGGCGCAGAATGCTTAGGTAGTGGTATCATTGACGCTGCATTTAAAAAGTCAACTGAGGGATCAAAACAATTACAATATGTTTAAATTGAATTTATAATAGTTAAGGCACAAACAAATATTTTGTTTGTGCCTTTTTATATTTGTGGCATAATATAATAGAGATGAAAAAACGAAGGGGTCTTATTGACTGATGACTAATATATATTTTATTCGACATGGCAAAACAGAATGGAATCTTGAGGGACGATACCAAGGTGCGAATGGAGATTCACCCTTACTTGAACAAAGTTACATAGAAATACAACAATTAATCAAAGCACTTAAATCAATAAAATTTGATGCTATTTATTCAAGTCCTATTAAGCGTGCAAAGGACACAGCAAATTTAATTAATACAGGCCTAAACCAAAATTTGGATGTTATTTTGAATGATAACTTAGAAGAATTTCATTTAGGGAAAATGGAAGGCATGAAGTTTACAGATGTGGCTGTTCAGTATCCTGAGGAACTCGATGCCTTCCGTAATCATCCCGATAAATATGATCCTAAAAATATTAATGGCGAAACATTTCAAGCTTTATTAAAGCGGATGGTTCCAACAATTAAAAAAATTGTTGACCAAAATAAAATAGATGCAAATATTATCATTGTTAGTCATGGTGCGGCGCTTGGTGCCTTGATTCACGATTTATTAGGAGTACCGCTGAAAGACTTCCGTAAACAAGGTGGCTTATCGAATACTAGTACGACTATTTTGGAAACACAAAATGGAACCGAATTTAAATTAGTTAAATGGAATGATACTAGTTATTTGGATAGAATACGCGATGAAAGTGATGTCGTTTAAGGAGTAATAATGGGTAAGAGAGAAGAAAAAGAAGCAGAATCAAAACATATTATTCATCAATTAGTTGAAAAGGTTGAAAAAGAACCTAATAATCAAACGGCTTATTATGAATTAGGTAGTTATTTAACAAAAGTAAAAGACTACCCTCAGGCGGAAGAACTGTATAAAAAAGCTATTGGATATTTTGATGAGAAAAATGAACAAGTTGATTTATTACAATATGGTCTTGGTAACGTGTTTTACGAGGCAGAACTGTATTCTGAAGCAATTCAATCATTTCAAAAAGTAACTAATCAAAAGTTGAAAGAAACAGCTTTTTTAATGTTAGCACAATCATATATGGCTCAAGAGCTGTATCAACAAGCATTAGTATTTGCGATTACGGCTCAAGAAATAAATCCTAAAAATATGGACGCCAACGAATTAATTGGCGATATTTTCTTAGCATTGGGTCAGTTTGAAAATGCTGGTAAATATTATGACTTAGTTCTTAAAATAGATGAAAATAATGCAAAGGCTAATTTTCAACGAGGCTTAGCTAATATGGTTTTAGGAATTGAATTCAATACTTATTTTGATCGTTCAAAAATAGCCAATCAGGCCTATTTTGAGGCACAAAAACAAAGATTAAGTGAAATAGAATCGTTTATAAAATTACGTGATAAATAAAGAGGATGTGAAATAATGGTTGTTCAGAAACTAAATTTATTTAATGATGATCCTCAAAGTGATGAAACACAAGCTTACTTGGTTGGTAAGGTTGCAACCATATTTTTTCAAAGCCAAGATAGTTTTTATAAAGTGATTCTAATTCACAGTATTGAAAGTAATTTGGAATGGCCTGAAGATGAGGTTGTTGTTACTGGTAATTTTGCTGACATTAAAGAGGAATCTACGTACCGCTTCTATGGTCAACAAGTTGAGCATCCCAAATATGGGAAACAATTTCAAACGAGTAATTATCAAAATGAAACACCTACTTCAAAAATGGGGCTTATTACCTATCTATCTGGCTCAGAATTTAAAGGGATTGGGAAAAAGACTGCGGAATCAATTGTTGAAAAGTTAGGAACGAAAACAATTGATAAAATATTAGCAGATGATACTGTACTTGATTCATTAGAATTATCAAACAAGCAGAAAACAACAATATTAGAGACTGTTCGAGTAAATAATGGGATGGAACAAATTATTATTGGATTAAATGGTTTTGGATTTGGTAGTCAATTAGCCGCAACTATTTATCAAACTTATAAAGAAAAAACCCTTGAAATTATTCAAGAAAATCCATATCAACTAGTAAATGATATTGAAAATATTGGCTTTAAAAAGGCAGATCAAATTGCTGGAGAATTAGGATTTGCAGCTGATTCTTCAGGTCGAATACAAGCAGGTATTTTGCAAAGTATCAATGATTTATGTCAACAAGATGGCGATACCTATGCGACTGCAGAGCCGTTGTTGGAAGCATCTTTACGATTATTAGAGAGTAGTCGAAGAGTCAGAATAAACCCTGAGGCAATCTCAAAAGAACTCATTAATTTAGCTAAATCAGGACTCGTTGTCGGTGATGAACAGCGTATTTATTTAAAAAATCTGTATCATGCAGAATACCAAATTGCTGAACATTTAAAAAGATTACTTTCATCGGGGCAAGAAAAAGGTAAGTTAGCAGAAAAAGATATTGATAAAGCAATTCGTAAGATTGAAAAAAAACTTGATATGAATTATGGTGAGTCACAGATTAATGCCATTAGGGCGGCTATGAATTCACAGATATTTTTATTAACAGGTGGCCCAGGAACGGGTAAAACAACCGTTATTAATGGTATCGTGGAGTTATTTGCGGAATTAAATGACTTTTCGCTCGATCTTAGTAGTTATGGAGAAGGACAAACATTTCCTATTCTTTTAGCTGCACCTACTGGGCGAGCAGCAAAAAGAATGACTGAAACGACTGGATTACCTGCCAGTACAATCCATAGACTCTTAGGACTAACTGGAAGAGAATCGAATAATGATGTTGAAACGAAAGATTTAGAAGGTGGCTTATTAATTATCGATGAAATGTCGATGGTTGATACGTATTTATTGAATACATTAATGAATGCAATACCTACAGATATGAAAGTCATTTTTGTAGGTGATAAAGATCAATTGCCTTCTGTTGGTCCTGGGCAAACATTTTATGATTTATTGAAAAGTGACTATCTTGAGCGAAAAGAATTAACGGATATCTATCGTCAAGGTGATGGGTCATCAATAATTTCACTCGCACATTCAATAAAAAAAGGTGAATTACCTGCTGATTTTACACAGAATCAAAAGGATCGTTCATTTTTCGCGAGTCGTGAATTTCAAGTTGAATCAATTATTAAACAGGTTGTTGAACGAGCTAAGAATAAAGGGTTCACTTCAAGTGATATTCAAGTTCTGGCACCAATGTATCGAGGTGCGGCGGGAATTAATCGTTTAAATGAAATGTTACAAAATATTATGAATCCACTTGAAAATAGTAGACAAAAAGAAGTACTTTTTAGAGATCAAAAATTTAGAATTGGTGACAAGGTGTTACATCTTGTTAATAGTCCTGAAAATAATGTTTTTAATGGAGATATAGGTAAGATTGTAGGAATTACATTGGCCAAAGATAGCGAAGATAAGGTAGACGAACTAGTTATTGCTTTTGATCAAACAGAAGTGACTTACAGGCGAAATGAATGGCAAAAAATAACTTTGGCATATTGCACATCTATTCATAAGTCTCAAGGTAGTGAGTTTAAAATGGTTATTTTGCCAATGGTTTCGCAGTATAAGCGAATGCTTAAACGTAATTTACTGTATACCGCAATTACCCGTGCTAGCCAGTTATTGATTTTGCTTGGCGAAGAAAAATCATTTGAAGAATGTGTTGAGAATGAATCAGCCAATAGAAAAACAACGTTATTATTACGAATTGAACAGATTTTTGATGGTGATATTAAAAAAGTTGATGATTCGATTAAAGAGAGCCAACTAGCTAAAAAATCTATTAAAATAGCTCCGCCTGTTCCAACTTTAATTGAAAAATTTATTTTAACTAACGACAATATTATGGATGGTTCAATTGATCCAATGATTGGAATGGAGAATAGCCGACCATAGAAAAAGCCTATATATCTCAATTAAATGAGATATATAGGCTTTTTAGTTAATCCAAAATGGGTATGATAAGACGCTATACTCAATTTCAAAGAAACGGGTTCCTAGGTCTTCACCATCCATTTGACCGTACTCTAAAGAGTCAACGGAAAGTTTAATTTTATCTGATGTAAAATGGTGAACACCTTTTTGGTTAATATGTTTACCAGATTTCAGTAAAATGGCTAGATAGATTAATTTTAGTGCACTAGGTTTTTCAATGATAATTAAGTCTAAATTATTTTTTGTCGGATCTGCCATTGGTAAAATTGGAACACCGCCACCAAAGTAGGGATGATTTGATGTTGTTACAAGAAAGGCATTTTGATAAAATTCTTGATGGCCATTCACCCGGACAGTTATGGGAAATGCAGCTTGTCTTGATAAAGTTCCTAATAGGGCGCTTAAGTAAGTAAGCGATCCTAGATGAAGTTTATTCAATAGTTTCTTTGAACTTGATTGATTTGCGATACTTACTATTTGCGCATCGAAACCTACGCCAACATTATTTATAAAGTATTTTTTTTCATGCCGTGATAATTCGTGCATGACACCTAAGTTTAATAGTTTAGGTGAAGTTGTGTTTAATACTTGTTCAAGAGCTACAAGTGGAGATTTGGGGATACCGACACCTCGAGCAAAATCATTTCCTGATCCTGCAGGAATATAGGCAATTGGGATATCAAATGTGTTCGCATTTTTAACACCATTGATACATTCATTTAAAGTACCGTCGCCGCCAATAACTAGTATAATTTGATTATTGTCTGTTTCGATGGGGTGATAATGTCTGGCGTAATTTTCCGTTAGAAGGGAAGCATGACCAATATAGTCTGTCAGATGGGCCTTAAAATAGACATTTTGAGAAATTAATTTTTTTTCAATAGATTGCCAAATTTGTTTAGCACGACCACTTCCAGCAGACTCATTAACGATAATGAAATATTGATTCATGAACTTCCCTCCTTAATTAATACTAATAATTATAACTAAAATTTAAAAGGATTTAAAGATAAATTTTGATTATATAAAAATAGCTCAATATTCTAATTAGAATATTGAGCTATTTTTGTTAAACGATAACTAACATTGGTAAAATCATTGGTTTACGTTCAGTTTGTTCATATAAGAATTTTTGTAAGTCATCAACGATTGCATCATTAATCATGGCTTCTGTAATTTTATCATTTTTTAATAAGCGACTCATGACACGGAATAAGCGACGACGACCTTGATTAATTAATTCTCCTGATTCGCGCATATAGACAAATCCACGAGATAATAAATCTGGTCCTGCTTGAATTTCATGTTTTTTCATGTCAATCGTTGCAACGACAACAACAAGGCCTTCTTCAGAAAGGACTTGTCGATCATTTAGGACAGCGCTACCGATATCACCAATTCCTGAACCATCGACATAAATATCATCAGCTTCAAAATGACCAGCAATTCGAGCAGAATCACTAGTTAGAGCTAAGACATCACCATTTTCCATAATAAAGCTATTCTCTCTTGGAACGCCAATTTGTTCAGCTAATCCAGTATGAATTTTAAGCATTCTATATTCACCATGGACAGGGACGAAATACTTAGGTTTCATCAAACTGAGCATTAATTTTTGTTCTTCTTGGCCACCATGACCAGAAGTATGAATATTATTTACTTTACCATGGACAACAGTTGCTCCAGCTTCTGAAAGTTCATTAATAACGTGGTTTACACTGATTGTGTTACCAGGAATTGGAGAACTTGAGAAAACAACAGTATCACCAGGTTGAATAGAAACCTGACGATGAGTCCCATTAGCGATACGGCTAAGAGCTGCCATTGGTTCACCTTGTGATCCCGTACATAAAATTAAAATTTCATTTGCGGGTAATGAATTAATATCACGTGCATCAATTAAGGCATCATCTGGAATATTTAAGTATCCTAATTCACGTCCGTTAACAATTGCTGCCTCCATACTACGTCCAAAGACAGCGATTTTACGGCCTTTGGCAACAGCAGCTTCAGCAGCTTGTTGTACTCGGGAAATATTTGAAGCAAAAGTAGCAAAGATAATGCGGCCTTCACCTTTTTCAAAAATTCGTCGAATTGATTTACCAACGAATCTTTCTGATTTTGTAAAATTAGGAATTTCTGCATTTGTACTATCAGATAGTAGACAAAGTACACCATCAGCACCAAGTTGAGCCATTCTTTGAAGGTTGGGCGGCTGATTAGTAACAGGTGTTAGATCAAATTTGTAGTCCCCAGTGACTACAATGTTACCAGATGGCGTTTTGATTGCGACACCTAAAGTATCAGGAATTGAATGAGTTGTTCTAAAGAACGACACACTCGTTTTTCTGAATTTAAGAACAGTATCTTCTTCAATTTCATGCATTTCTGTTGTGGCAAGTAACCCGTGTTCTTCTAATTTTCCTTTGATTAATGCTGAAGCCAATGGTCCAGCATAAATTGGGACATTAATTTGTTTTAATAAATAGGGAATACCACCAATATGATCTTCATGACCATGGGTGATAACTAATGCTTTAATTTTTTGTTGATTGGCAACTAAGTATTGAAAATCAGGAATAACGTAATCAATTCCTAATAACTCATCTTCCGGAAACTTGATTCCTGCATCGACGACGATAATTTCATCTTGAAACTGGATGCCGTACATATTTTTACCAATTTCACCTAATCCGCCGACTGCAAAAACACCAGTCTCGTTATTTTTAACATTTATCTTTTTCATTCAGAAAACTCCGTCATTTTAAATGTAGGGTTTTCCTTTTCATATGCTAAAGCTTTATCTGATAATGTTTCAATGAATTCAATGTTATGTGTTGTTTGGTGACCAACAATACTTTGAGCTTCAATTTCAGAACTTGCTTCAAGGAAAAGTGATTTTGTTTCTTCTCTTTGTGGATTTCTATCTTGTGTTTCTTGATAATAAACTTTAAAAATCATTTGTAAAACTCCTTTAAATTAAATTGATATCATTTTGGTTAAAATGATTTGAAATGGAAATTAGAAACCGAACTGGGGGTTGTCTGCACAACATATAATTTATATTTTATCATATATTATTATTTAAGTATAGAATAGACCGATTTGAATAGACTTATAAAGGATAAAATTTAACAGACATGTTATAATTATGAAAAGTTATCGTATAAGGAAGAGTGGTGTTTTATAAATGTGGTTGGTAGTTAAAATAGTGACTGTAGTGGTTTTAATGATCATCATAATTTTAAATTATAACCGTCTGAAAAGAAATAGACAGATTACTATTCTTAAAAATAAAAGCAAACTTATTACAGATAATGCGGTTGAATTTGCTTTAAATAGACTACATGGTAATGAATATGGTATTAATTCTGAAATACTAAGGGTTACAGAAATTGTTTCAAAGGTTTGGGGTAAGAGGGTCATGGTATTTGAGTATCAATTTCAGATGAAGTCTCCTTCAGAAGAGAATATCGGGAAAATAAGAAACATTTTTTTCAATTTATTTGAAGAATTTGAAATGATGAACCTGGTTAAAAAAAGTGTCGAAGCAAAATCGGCATTTGAAGTAACAGATCTTTGGTATTTAGACGGTATTTTACATTTAGAGGTAGCACATTTGGTTAATGTTGAGACAATTATGTATACTAAAGATTTAAAAAAGGTATAGTTCAAACAGTATGTTTAAAGTGAAATAAAAAGAGTTTCTTCAATAAATTAATTATTGGAGAAACTCTTTAGTTATTTATTCAAGCATAATAGCATCGTTCGGTATAGCAAATGGTTTGTCAGTATTAATATGATCAAAGAATAATATACCATTTAAATGATCAATTTCATGTTGGACTACAATTGCTTCATAATTTTTCAAGCGGATTTTATGTTGTGTACCTTCGATATCAAAGTAACGAAGTGTAATCCGATCAGCTCTTGGCACATATCCAGGGACATCTCTATCAACTGATAAGCAACCTTCACCTTCTGAAAGTGCAGCAACTTGAACTGACTGACTTAAAATAGTAGGATTAATTAACACTTGTTTAAGTGTGGGCTCTTCACCTTCTGGGCCAGGGATTAAGACAGCAGTCATTCGTTTAGAAATTGCTAATTGCGGAGCTGCTAAGCCAACACCTGCGCGTAGATGATATTTTTCAGCTATTTCTTCATTTTGACTATTCTCTAAAAATTCCATTAAATCATGTGCGAGTTGTTTATCATCATCTGAAAGCGGAAAAGTCATTTCGCTTGAACGATTTCGTAAAATTGGATTACCTTCACGAATGATATTTTTCATTGTTATTTTAATCAAAATAGTACCTCCAAATTAATATTCTACGGTACATTGTAGCATAAAATAATCATATCTGTAGGCCATTTGAAAATTAATAGTTATGTTTCATTTCTTTTAGTTTTTAATGGATTGCTGTAAAATGAAACATAGTAATTACTTTCAAGTATATTGAAAGTATTAGTTGAAAATTAATTCAATAATTAAATAAAGTAAAAATAAAGGGAGTTTAACACACTAAATTATGAATAATAAAATTGATTACCCATTAGAAGCACATTGGACTACTGAAGAAATTATCTCTGTCAGTGAATTCTATAAAGCAATAGAATTAGCAAATTCTACAGGTATTGATCGAGAAGAATTGCTTTATAATTATCGTGAGTTTAAAAAAATTGTTCCTTCCAAAATGGAGGAAAAACAAATAGGCAGATCGTACGAAGATGAATCAGGTTTTAGTATTTATCGTACAATGAAATTTGCAAGAGAGAGTACAAGGGACGTTATTAAAATTAACCAATAGGGAGGTTATGATTTGAATATTGATGAGGTTAATTATCAGGTTAAAAGTTGGCTGACAGAGGCACGTGAAAATATTATTCATGCATTTGGAAATCCATTGTCTGTTGAAACAAAAAGTAGTCGAGTTGATCTTGTAACTAATATGGATAAACAGACTGAAAAATTTTTAGTAAACAAAATTCGTACCTTTGATCCGAAAGCCAAAATTTTAGGTGAAGAAGGTTTTGGGGATGATGTAACAAATTTAGATGGTACTGTTTGGATTGTTGATCCAATTGATGGCACAATGAATTTTGTCAAACAGAAAGATCATTTCGCGATTATGATTGGTATTTATGAAAACGGTATTGGAAAATTGGGATTCATTATGGATGTAATGAATAATGTTTTATATTCTGGTGGGCCAGATAGGGGCGTCTTTGCCAACGATAAAAAACTTGAAAAGCCTGAAAATATAGCACTTAAGGATGGCTTGCTAGGTTGTAGCTCACCTATGTTAATGATGGACTATAAGCATTTACAATCAATTGTTCAACATAGTTCAGGTGCTAGGGTTTATGGAAGTGCCGGTATTGAGTTTGTTCACATATTACGTGGACAAGAAATTGGTTATGTTTCTCACTTAAAACCATGGGATTTTGCAGCCGGTAAAATATTGGCGGAAACTCTTGGTATCACCGTGAAAACAATTGACGGGTTAGAGCTCGATATGTTACAATCAGCAGATGTATTAATAGCAACGGAAAACGCACAAGAGGACATTTTAAAACTACTAAATAGTTTTTAGTAGAATCGCGTTGTGGCTGTGACTAACAAGTCGCAGTTTTTTTATGCGATTTATTTATGAAAAAGTATGAAAACTTTTAGTAAGTGTGTTAATTGTCTGCTATAATAGTGAACTGTAGTTATTATTCGTAAAAATATTAAGGCTCCAACGAAAGGAAGAACAAACTTGAAAACAAGAGATGACATTCGTAACATTGCGATTATCGCCCATGTCGATCACGGTAAGACGACATTAGTTAATGAATTATTAAAACAATCAGATACATTGGATGGCCATTCAGAAATTAGTGACCGTGCCATGGATACAAATGATATTGAAAAAGAACGTGGTATTACAATTTTATCAAAAAATACTGCTGTTAGAGTTGGCGACAAACAAATTAACATTTTAGATACACCTGGACATGCCGATTTCGGTGGTGAAGTAGAACGTATCATGAAAATGGTTGATGGTGTTTTACTTGTCGTTGATGCTTTTGAAGGAACAATGCCTCAAACACGTTTTGTTTTGAAAAAAGCTTTAGAACAACAATTAGTACCAATCGTTGTTATTAACAAAATTGATCGTATGGGTGCTCGTCCACAAGAAGTTGTTGATGAAGTTCTTGATTTGTTTATTGAATTAGGTGCTGATGAAGCACAACTTGATTTCCCTGTTATTTATGCTAGTGCATACAATGGTACATCAAGTATGGATCCAGATATCGAAACTCAAAAACATTCTATGGATGACGTTTTTGAAACAATTATAAATACAATTCCTGCACCAGTTGATAACAGTGACGAACCATTACAATTCCAAGTTTCAATGTTGGATTATAATGAATATGTTGGTCGTGTTGGTATTGGTCGTGTGTTCCGTGGAAAAATTGCTGTTGGTGATCAAGTTTCTGTTATTAAACTTGACGGCTCAGTTCAAAACTTCCGTGTTTCAAAACTTTTTGGTTTCTTCGGTTTAGATCGTGTTGAAATTAATGAAGCTAAAGCCGGTGATTTAATTGCAGTTTCAGGGATGGATGACATCTTCGTTGGTGAAACTGTAACACCAAGTGATCATCAAGAAGCATTACCATTAATGCGTATTGATCCACCTACACTACAAATGACATTCAGAACGAATGATTCACCATTTGTTGGACAAGATGGTAAAAACATTACTGCTCGAAAGATGGAAGATCGTCTTAAATTACAATTGCATACTGATGTTTCATTGAAAATTGAAGATACAGATTCTCCAGATGCTTGGGTTGTTTCAGGTCGTGGAGAATTACATTTATCAATCTTAATTGAAACTTTACGTCGCGAAGACTATGAAATTCAAGTTTCACGTCCAGAAGTTATCTACCGTGAATTCGAAGGCAAGATGCAAGAACCATTTGAAAGCGTCCAAATCGATACACCTGATGAATATTCTGGTGGTGTTATTGATACAATGGCTCAACGTAAGGGTGAAATGATTAACATGGAGACCGGTAATAACGGCCAAACTCGTTTAACTTTCTCAGCTCCTACTCGTGGTTTAATTGGATATGATTCACAATTCCTTTCAATGACTCGTGGATACGGTATCTTAAATCATACTTTCTCTGAATACAAACCAGTTATCCGTAACTGGGAACCTGGTCGTCGTAATGGCGCATTAGTTTCTATTAATTCAGGAAAAGCTACAACATATTCAATTATGAGTATTGAAGAACGTGGAACAATTTATGTAACACCTACTACTGATATTTATGAAGGAATGGTTGTTGGACAAAGTAGCCGTGAACGTGATATTTCTGTAAATATTACTAAAGGAAAAGCTATGAGTAATGTTCGTTCTTCTAATAAAGATCAAACAGCCTCAATCAAGAAACCAACTATTCTTACTCTTGAAGAATCATTGGAATTCTTGAACACGGATGAATTATTAGAAATCACACCAAATAATTTACGCTTACGTAAACGTATCTTAGATACAAATATGCGTGAAAAAGCTCAAAAACAACATAAAACAGATTCAAAAAAAGGTTAATTTAAAAAGAGTTGAAAATGATTAAGTTCATTTTCAACTCTTTTTTTTAATCATGATAAATAGTAATATGGTATACTATTAGGAGTCACGAGAGAATAAAATCGATGAAAAACAACATTTCTAAAGAAAATGTGATGGTCACTTTGCAAGAAAATGTAGATAAAATAAATAAATTTATCTGGAAACAGCGAAATACATTTTACTAGCTTGGTTATGTTACATTTTAAGAAGTAGTTGATACTTAATTGTTCGTTTTTCTCGTGAAGTAGATTTTGTGTTGGAGTGTGCTCTGTTTGAAGAAAAAACTGAAAAGAAGCAGATAAAGAATCTTGAAGTAACTTCGAATAGACACTTTAGTACTAAATTTGAAAAAATGAAGAAATAAGTTGGATTAAAAATGCAAATTTTAAAAAGAATAACACAAAAATTACAATATCTTGATTATTTTATTTTTATACCGTATATCATATTATCCGGAATTGGTGTGGTCATGGTTTATTCTGCTAGTTCATATAAGGTTCAAATGGCGGGTGGCGATCCAACGACATATTTAAAAAAACAATTGCTTTTTGCCATTTTAGGATTGCTAGTTGCTTTCCTTATATATTCAATGAAGGTTAATTTTTTTAAAAGTTCTGGATTTATAATATTATTTGGTGCAGTGTCCATTCTGCTACTTTTATACGTAGTACTTAGCGGTAAAACAGTTAATGGTGCAGCAGGATGGATTAACTTTGGCTCTTTTAACATTCAGCCCGCAGAAATCAGCAAGATTTTTTTAGTCTTGTTTATGGCGCAACAAGTTGCATTCCGTGAAAATAAAGAATTAAGTTATGAGGGTAGAAATAAACGTCGTTTTATCTATGCGATTGCAGTAGCCTTACCACTCATTTTAATTTTGGTTGAACCAGATGTGGGTGGGTTTATTATTAATTTTAGTGCAGTATTAATCATTATTTTGGCTAGTGGGTATTCAATTGGAATAACTTCTTTAATTTCTGTTGGTGGCATGGGTACTTTAA
Organism: Dellaglioa sp. CoH-57-MRSF-17; assembly: GCF_056782015.1. The sequence goes on from NZ_JBXAXY010000004.1 coordinate 120,726, forward strand.
TGATATTATTATCAAAATTAAAATCTGTTTCTCCAGATTCTGGTGGTCCATTAGCATATATGGCTAAAAGATTTAGTGGATTCAATGATCCGTTTAAATATCAGCAATCAACTGGACAACAGCTGGTAAATTCATATTATGCATTAAGTAATGGTGGTATTTTTGGTGCAGGACTAGGAAATAGCATCCAAAAACGAGGCTATCTACCAGAACCGTATACTGATTTTATATTAGCAATTACAGGTGAAGAACTTGGATTATTGATGGTATTTTTTATTTTAATATTACTTTTCAGTATGATTGGACGAATTATCTTTATTGGTTCTAAAAGTAAAGAAACTTTCCATTCACTTTGTTGTTATGGAATTGCGACGTTTATGACAGTGCAGACTGTATTTAATGTTGGTGGTATATCAGGTGTTTTACCAATAACAGGTGTAACATTTCCATTTCTTAGTTATGGCGGATCAAGTATGCTTATCTTGAGTTTCTGTGTAGGCTTAGTTTTAAATATATCAGCTTTAAGAAAAAAGGAATTACTAAATAATAAATAAAAAGGGGGTCATAATCAAATGCTTGACGAAGAAAATGGGACTAAGTTAGTTATACAAAAAAGACAAGGTGTCATTGTGTTTTTATACCATATGAAGCAAATTAAGCAGTTGAAACGATTCGGTATTATTCAATATATTTCAAAAAAAATGAAATATGTTGTCATTTATATGAATCAAGAAGACCTACCCGAGACGATTAAGAAAATTCAAAATTTAAAATTTGTTAAAAAGACAGAAGTATCGCATCGCCCTGATATTGATATGGACTTTGGGTCTCGAATGGGTGAAAAAGCATTTAAATTAACAGATGAAGATCAAGAAAAATTTAAAAATAAAAGTGAGTAAAGTATATGAGAATAATTTCAGGTGAATATGGCGGAAGAAAATTAAAAGCAGTTCCGGGTATGGCAACAAGACCTACAACGGATAAAGTTAAGGAATCAGTGTTTAATATTATTGGTCCTTATTTTGATGGCGGTAAATCGTTAGATTTATTTGCAGGTAGCGGAGGGTTAAGTATCGAAGCTGTTTCTAGAGGAATCTCGCATGCTTTTCTAATTGATAGACAGTATCAAGCAATTAAAACAATTAATGATAATATTGCTATCACAAAGGAAGAAGATAAGTTTACGGTCTATAAGCAAGATGCCGATAAAGCAATTGGACTATTAAAAGGTAAAGAAACATTTGATCTTGTTTTTTTAGACCCACCTTATAAGACCCAAGAAATAATTGATACGATAAAAAAAATAGATAGCAGCGAGTTGTTAAATAATCAAGCTTTAATTATTTGTGAAACAGATCAATATGCTAACTTACCTGATGATATTTCTGGATTCAGGCTATTTAGGAGACAAAATTATGGAATTACACAGGTAACGATTTATCAAAAGGAGAACTAAAATGAATGCAGTTTTTCCGGGAAGTTTCGATCCATTAACTAATGGACACTTAGATATTATTGTTCGATCAAGCCAAATTTTTGATAAAGTTATTGTCGCAGTTATGACTAATACTAAAAAGAAGTCATTGTTTACAGCTGATGAAAAGGTAGATTTGATTAGTGAAGCTACCTTTTCATTAGCAAATGTAGAAGTAGTTAGTGTTGAATCAGATTTAACGATTAACTTAATGCACCAATTAGATGCTAAAATAATTATTCGTAGTGTTAGAAATAATAGGGATTTTGAATATGAAAAAGATATTGCATTGATGAACAAAGAGTTAGATGAAACAGTGGAAACTGTATTGATGCTTGCTAATCCTAAATACGCACATATTTCCTCAAGTTTAATGAAAGAAATATTTAAATTTGATGGAGATATTTCAAATATGGTACCTAATCATATAAAAGTAGCTATGATTAAAAAATGTCATGAAGTAATTAGTAAGGAAGATTAACTTAAATAAAATGAATCATCATTAAAATACGTGATAATGATTTAAGGAAAAAAACGAATTTCATTTTAAATGAAATTCGTTTTTTTGCGTATTTAAATATAAGAGGGAGGTGGATAAGATGGATCAAATAAAAAAAATTTGAATTGAATATCGAAAAATTATCATTATTTGTGTGGTATCTGTAATAGCATTGACCATTTTTTCAATAGTTACACAACATAAAAGTAGCAAAACAGATGATATGTTAGTTAATAGTATTACTAGTACGTCGTCTAGCTCGGAAAAAAATATATCAAGCCATTTAGAAACCTCAAATGGTGGGAAAATCGTTGTGGATATCAAAGGAAATATAAAAAAACCAGGTATATACACAATGAAAACAGGAATGAGAATTAGTCAGGTAATCGATTTAGCTGAGGGATTTTTATCTAACGCTGATCAGAAACAGATTAATTTAGCTCAAAAAGTAACAGATGAGATGGTTATATATGTTCCGGCAAAAGGGGAAGTAAAAGAAAATAAAGTAGCAGCTACTACTGCCCAAGGATCTTCTGTTATGGATGCAGGGTCTACTACAGGAACTCAGGATAAATCGAATGATGAATCAACGGTTAATTTAAACACCGCAACGAAAGAACAACTGCAAGGGTTGACTGGAATTGGACCAAAAAAAGCAGAACAAATTTTACAATATAGAGAAGAACATCAATCGTTTAAAACTACGGATGAATTAAAAGAAGTTGGCGGCATCGGTGATAAAACATATGAAAGTCTAAAGGACTCATTAGCGGTCTAACTTTTTTTAAAGATTTATTTTTGATATACTATAAAAAAATGAAAGAAGGAAATACCTAAATGCCTGATAATAGAATTCCTTGGGATCAATATTTTATGACGCAAGCTGCATTACTATCATTAAGAAGTACATGTGAAAGATTATCTGTTGGTGCGATACTTGTTAGAGATAAACGGATTATTGCAGGCGGATATAACGGCGCTGTTTCAGGGGATGTACATTGTATAGATGAAGGTTGCTACCTTGTAGACGGACATTGTGTACGAACGATTCATGCAGAAATGAATGCAGTTTTACAGTGTGCAAAGTTTGGCTCAGCGACAGATAATTCAGAAATTTATGTGACAGATTTTCCTTGTTTACAGTGTACAAAAATGCTACTTCAATCCGGCGTGAAAAAAATATATTATTTACGTAATTATCATAATGATGATTATGCCATATCACTATTAGAAAGAAATAATGTTATTTTTGAGCAAGTAAAAGTTGATAAAAATTATATTGAAGAAATTGTTCTGAATAAAATATTTTCAGAATAAAATCAGTTGAAGCAGTTGATCTATTTTTTGCGACGTTAGTTATTGGAATAACAAGTTTATATGTTGTAAATTACAATCCTATTTGGATTATTTTCGCTATCGTTATTTTTATACGAATTATTACGTTAAAACGTTCGATAACTTTTTATATTTGTTGTGTCTGTATTTTAATTTTTGGTATTTATTTTTACAGTAATGCGAAGGAAAGCCAGAAGCAAGTTGTAGTTGAAAAAGAGGTACAAAATGTTAATGTGAAAATTTACCCTGATGATTATTCAATCAATGGTGATTTGGTTAGTTTTGATGGACAAATAATTTCTAATTCACAAAAAATTCGAGGATTTTATAACTGTAAGTCACAAAATGAACTCAATAAGATTAAACATAATAAACACACTAAAATTATAAACGTTGATGCTAAGCTACAAAAAATTAAATCAGCGACAAATGAAAACGAGTTTGATTATCAAAGTTTTATGCGAACTAAATCAATTTACAATAGTATGACTATTATAAAAGTTAATAATAGTGAAAAAAATGTCATGAATTTATCGCTTGAATCCGTGATAAGTAAGTTACATGAATTACGAGCAGAATTAAAAAGTTATTTTAATTCTTTATCCAATCCGTTAGATAAATTTTTGAATGCTTTGGTAATTGGTGATAAGACTCAGGAATTCAATCAGGATTTAGCCTCTATAAGACAATTAGGATTAATTCATTTATTCTGTTTATCGGGTTTACATGTATATTATTTTGTGATGTTAATAAGAACGTTAGGAAATAGACTATTAATCCCACGTGAGACAGTAGCCAAAGGATTACTTTTTTTACTTCCATGCTATTTAGTTATTGCAGGGGAATCTAGTAGTTTACGACGTGCAATTTTTATGTGTATGGTTCAACTTATTTGTGAACTAATTGATAAACCTGTCCAAGGGATTACGGTTTGGTGTTTCGCTTTGTTAATAGGATTGGTGATTGAACCACAAGTACTGTTCACATTTGGCGGTCAGTTGAGCTATCTAATGTCATTACTACTAATCTTTATGGAGAATAAAGGTACTTTTGAATCAGGTATTTGGCTAAACTTATTTAGTTTGCCATTTATTTTTTTCAACGTTTATCAGTGGAATGTTCTATCAATTGTACTTAGTATTTTTATTATTCCTATTTTTGAATTCTTAATCCTACCAATTGTAATTTTTGGAGGAATGGTTGGGATTCATTTTAAGGTTGTTATGGATGGGATAAATACTGTATTAAAAACGTTTATTTATTTTTTTGATGAACTAGCACGTTTACCATTAACGATAACGTTTGGTAAACCCAGTTTAAATATGTGCATGCTATTTTTCATGTGCACCTTAACATGTTTTTTACATCCTTCGTGTATTAAAAGATGGGCAATATTAGTTAGTTTCTATGTTATGGTATTTCTATGGATCCATTTTCCAATTCGGCAAGAAGTCGTTTTTTTTGACATTGGTCAAGGGGATTCAACATTGATAAGAAAGCCGTTTAATAGGCAAATTACATTAGTAGATACAGGCGGTAAAGTTCATTTTAAGATGGATAGCTGGCGAACTAGAAAGGAGTATCAAACTTCTGGTGAAAAAATTATTACTAATTATTTATTAAGCAAAGGAATCAGTCATATAGACTATTTATATTTGACGCATCAAGATGCAGATCATATAGGTAATTTTCCGTCTATATTAACCAAAATAGACGTCGATAGAATGATTGTTCCATCTGGAATGGAACAACTGCCACAATTCATTAAAAAAATAGAATCTACTCGACCGCCTAAAATGGTGATACCTATGACAGATAATAGTAAAAAACAGGATGCTGAATTGATGATTCTACATCCTTTTAATCAAGGTATAGGAAAAAACGAAGATTCTCTTGTTTTATTTGGAACAATCGGGAAATATAGCTATCTTATTACTGGCGATTTGGACCGAGCTGGTGAAAAAAAGGTTATTCAAAAATATCCCAATTTACAAATATCAATTCTTAAAACAGGTCATCATGGCAGTAAAACTGCGACTGATCCAATATTTATTGATCAAATAAAACCGAAGTTAGCGGTGATTTCTGCTGGTAAGAATAATAGATATGGCCACCCACATCAAGAAACATTAGATACTTTGAAAAAATATCGAATACCGTTTGTTAGTACAGCAGAGCATGGTATGATAAGAATCAGCAAGTTTCAAAATTATAAAGAAAAATTAGAAGTTTTTAACAATGAAAAGAGCTGATAAATATGAATTCACAGGCAATAATTTCAACGTTATCTCTTGAAAATGTGAAGCCAGTAAATCTTGTCTTAGGTAATGAGACTTATTTAATGGAAGATGTAAAAAAAGCATTTACTGAGTTGATACCTGAAGAAGAGAGAACGATGAATTTAGGTAAATATGATATGGAGGAGGTTCCGTTGGCTAAAGCATTAGATGATGCGATGTCTGTTCCTTTTTTTGGTGATAAGCGCTTAATTTTTATTCAAAATCCTTTTTTTCTAACGTCAGACACTAAAAAAAGAAAAATTGAACACGATATTGATGGTCTTTTATCTTATTTAGCTCATCCGGAACCAACAAGTATTGTAGTTATATTTGCGCCTTATAAAGAATTAGATGGTCGTAAAAAGATTAGTAAGATGCTTAAAAAATTTAGTCTAGTTATTGATAATCAACCGTTAAATGAGCGTGCAACGCGACAGTTTATAGCCCAAGAGATGGCTAACAAATCATTTGAAATAGATGAAAACGCTTTGGAATTATTTCTAGAAAGAACCAATACAGAATTATCAACAATCATGAATGAATTGCCAAAGTTATTTTTGTATAATTTTGAAACCCACCGAATTACATTATCATCTGTTGAAAATTTAGTTTCTAAAACTTTAGAACAAAATATATTTGATTTAGTAGATGTTGTTATTTCAAATAATATTGAAAAATCAGTAACGTTGTATCATGATTTAATTTTACAAAATGAAGAGCCAATTAAGATAAATGCAATATTATTGGGACAATTTAGATTATTATTACAAGTGAAAATTTTGCAAGATAAAGGTTACTCACAAGGAGATTTAGCTAGTGTTTTAAAAGTGCATCCTTATCGAATTAAGTTGGCACTTCAAAAGATAAAGAAATTTAATAGAAGTGATTTGAGGAAAATTTATTTAGCGTTAATTGATTTAGAAAAAGCAATGAAGACGACACAACAAGATCAAGAAGGATTATTCTCATTATTTATGCTTCAAATTAATCGTATAGATGTATAAAATAAAAAATACCCAGTAGATTATTAATCTACTGGGTATTTTTCTGAAAACTTATTTAGCGTAACGAGCAGCCATACGAGACTTATCACGAGCAGCTTTGTTTTCTTTGATCAAACCTTTAGAATGTGCTTTGTCGATTGCAGTAATAGCAGCTTTGTATAAAGCATCTACATTATCGGCACCAGCAGTCTTAGCTTGTTCAAACTTCTTTACAGCAGTACGCATTGTGCTTAATTGAGCAGCATTTTTAACGTTTGCTTTTTCATTCGTTTTTACACGTTTAATTGCAGATTGAATAATTGGCATTTAAGTCACCTCCACTTATCATGATCACCTTATTGGTTCTCAACAAATATTTCAACAACCATTATTATACCTAACCAAATTAGTTAATGCAATGAAAACTTGTAAAGGATTTTTACTTGATAGTAATAATTAGATAAGAGAAGTTATAAAAAACTTGCAATATACTCTAAATTTTAGTAAGGTTAGATTTGTTCCAAGTAACCTTTAACTTAGTTTGTTGACGTCTCACCGACGACTTACTCGGTTTTAGGCATTTAGATTCAGAAAGGTGGGAAACACTAATGGCAATTACAAATGAAAAGAAAACAGAAATTATGAACGAATATGCTCGTCAAGAAGGCGATACAGGTTCTGCTGAAGTACAAATCGCTGTACTTACTGCAGATATCGTTGAATTGAATGCACATATCGGCGTTCATAAAAAAGATTTCGCTTCACAACGTGGTTTGATGAAGAAAATCGGACATCGTCGTAACCTTTTAGCATATTTACGTAACAAAGATATTCAACGTTACCGTGAATTGATCCAACGCTTAGGTCTTCGTCGTTAAAACTAAAAGCAAAACTCTTAATAAGAGTTTTGCTTTTTTTATTTTTAAAATTTAAGATATGTCTACTATAAGTGAGTTAAATGTAAAACGTTCATAAATTTTATGGTATAATTGAGATTCAAATAAAGAAAAAGAAGGTTTTTTTCAATGGACGGATATAGAGTTGCGGTTGTCGGTGCTACAGGCGCTGTTGGAACACGAATGATTCAAATGCTAGAAGAAACAAGTTTACCCATCAATAGTATTAAATATTTGGCATCTAAACGTTCTGCAGGACAAGTATTAAAATTTAAAGGTCAGGATGTTATCGTAGAAGAAACAACATCTGATTCTTTTGAGAATGTTGATTTGGCTCTATTTTCTGCTGGCGGTAGTGTATCTAAAAAGTTTGCACCTGAAGCAATTAAACGTGGTGCAGTTGTTGTAGACAACACTAGTGCGTTTAGAATGGATCCTGATGTCCCACTAGTAGTTCCTGAAGTTAATGAACAGGCACTTTATGAACACAAAGGACTAATTGCTAACCCAAATTGTTCAACTATCCAAATGGTAGTTGCACTAGAACCAATTCGTAAAAATTACGGTTTAAAGAAGGTTGTTGTTACAACAATGCAAGCTGTTAGTGGTGCTGGAAACTTAGCTATTCAAGAATTAAAAGATGAAACACAAGCTTATCTTGATGGCGAAGAGATGGAAGCAAAGATTTTACCAGCTTCTGGTGATAAAAAGCATTATCCAATTGCATTTAATCCACTACCACAAATTGATGTTTTTGAAGACACAGGTTATACACATGAAGAATGGAAAATGATTCATGAAACGAAGAAAATAATGTCTAATCAAGATATTCAAGTTACTGCAACATGTGTACGTGTACCAGTTGTTGTTAGCCATTCGGAATCTGTTTGGTTTGAAGTTGAAAGTCATGATGCTTCTGTTAAACAAATTCAAAATATTCTTGCAGATGCACCCGGTGTGGTTTTACAAGATAATCCGGAACAACAGATATATCCACAAGCAATTAATGCCACTGGTAAGAAAGATACATTTGTTGGTCGTGTTAGAGCTGATTTAGAACAGGATAATGCCTTCCAATTATGGGTCGTTTCGGATAATTTGTTAAAAGGTGCTGCATGGAATTCAGTTCAAATTGCTGAAAAATTGCATGAATTAGATTTATTAAGAGTTCCAAAGTAAAAAGAAAGGAGTGAATTAAGCGAATGTTTGAAAATGTAGATATAATGACAGCTATGGTCACACCATTTAATGATCAGAATCAAGTGGATGAAGATCGCTTAATTAAATTAATTGAACATTTAATTTTAACAGGTTCAAAAGGTATCCTGGTTAATGGTACTACGGGCGAATCGCCTACGTTGAATCATTCTGAAAAATTAAATTTGATTAAAAAAACAGTGGCAATAGTTAATGGTAGAGTTCCAATTATGGCTGGTACAGGATCAAATAATACTATGGAGACAATTGATTTTACCAATGAGGTAGCCGCTATTACTGGTGTGGACGCAGCTTTAGTTGTTGTGCCATACTATAATAAGCCTAATCAAAAAGGTATGATTGCTCATTTTGAAGCAGTTGCAAATGCTTCGAAATTGCCTATTTTCATTTATAATATTCCGGGTCGTACAGGCGTAACTATGACTGTTGAAACAATTGTTAAGTTATCTAATAATAATCATATTATTGGTATTAAAGATTGTACAGGTAGTGAAAATTTAAGTCGTATTGTTGAACAAACGCCAGATGATTTCTTGGTGTATACTGGTGAAGATACGGATAGTTTGACTGCAAAAATCTTAGGAGCAAGTGGTGTTATTTCTGTTGCAAGCCATATATTTGGTATTGAAATGACTAAAATGTATCAAGCTGTACAAGATGGAAATATTAAGCTTGCAGGAGATATTCAAAGAGAGTTGACGCCAAAAATGGCTGCACTTTTTTCTCTTCCATCTCCTGGACCAGCTAAAGCAGCTTTAAATTACAAGGGTATCTTAGTAGGTGGGTGTCGTTTACCAATAGAGGCATTAACTGACAATGAAATAAATCAACTAGTGAAAATACTAAAAATATAAAATATGTAAGAGGTGAAGTAATGAGTAAAGTTAAAATAATTCCACTTGGTGGCGTTCGAGAAAATGGTAAAAATATGTATGTCGTTGAAGTGGATGATGATCTATTTATTTTTGATTCTGGATTAATGTATCCAGAAAATGGCTTATTAGGGATTGATATTGTAATTCCTGATTTTAGTTATTTGAGAGAAAATAAAGAACGAATTGTAGGTGTTTTCTTAACACATGGGCATGCAGATGCAATTGGTGCATTACCATACTTTGTGAGTGAATTTGATGTGCCTGTTTTTGGATCAGAATTAACAATTGCATTAGCAAAAATTAATATTGAAAATGATCCTAAGGCAAGTAAATTTTCTGATTTTCACGTTGTTAATGATCAGACTGAGATTGATTTTGGTAAAACGACAATTTCATTCTTTAAAACGACCCATTCAATTCCTGAATCATTAGGAATCGTTTTAGGTACTGATGAAGGGCAGATTGTTTATACAGGTGATTTTAAGTTCGATCAAGCTGCGGCACCAGTTTACCAAACAGATTTTGGACGTTTAGCTGAGATTGGTAAGAATGGTGTTTTAGCGTTATTAAGTGATTCAGCTAATGCTGAGAACCCATTCCCAACAGTCAATGAAAGTGCAATTGACGAATACATTAATGAAACATTTGAATATCAAAAAGGTCGTATTATTGTTGCCTGTGTGGCATCAAATATATTACGAGTACAACAGATACTAAATGCTGCAAAGGAAAGTCATCGAAAGGTTATATTAACAGGACACGATGTTGAAAAAATCGTTAAAACAGCTATGGATTTGAAGAAATTAGTTCTTCCTGATGAAAATTTAATTGTTCCAATGAGTGATATTAGCAAATATGACGATGATCAACTAATTATATTGGAAACAGGTAAAATGGGTGAACCTTTAAAATCATTACAGCGAATGGCTTTAAATCAACATTCAACTGTTAATATTCATGAAGGAGATCTTGTTTTCATTACGACAACAACGTCAAAAGCTATGGAAACTAATGTGGCAAAGACAAGAGATCTCATTTACCGAGCAGGAGCTGATGTGAAAGCAATTTCTGATGAATTAAATTCTTCAGGTCATGCTGGTCAAAATGATTTACAACTAATGATCAATTTAATGAAACCAAAATACCTGGTTCCAATTCAAGGTGAATATCGATTACTTGCGGCACATGCTGATTTAGCACATACATTAGGAATGCCATATGATCATATCTTTATTACTGGTAAGGGTGATGTTTTAAGTTATTCTGAAGGAAAAATGAATTTAGGATCGCAAGTTGAAGCAGGAAATACCATGATTGATGGTATTGGTGTTGGTGATATTGGAAATATTGTACTGAGAGATCGTAAAATACTTTCTGAAGATGGTATTTTTATTGCAGTCGTCACAATTGATCGTAAAAAGAAAAAAATCATAAACAAGCCTAAAATTACATCAAGAGGATTTGTTTATACAAAAACGAGCCTTGATTTAATTGAAAAGAGTGCTGAAATTGTGTCAGAAACAGTACAAGATAATTTGAACAATAAAGAATTTGATTGGGGACATTTAAAACAAGATGTTCGTGAAAAAATGAGTCATTTCCTATATGAACAAACAAAACGACGTCCAGTTATTTTACCTGTTATTATGGAAATTAATCAGTATCATAGAAAATCAACAAAGTCTAAAGAAGTTAAACCGGCGGAAACAAAAAATAACGAAAAATAATCAAAAAGGGATAACACAAATGTTGTTATCCCTTTTTTTAGAATAAATAGAGGATATTATGGCAGAAATTATTCCGTTTCCCGACCAAGAGAAACAAAATTATCAGTTAGCAAAAAAGGCTGTAAGTGACAAAAATTATCAACTAGCATCACAATTATTCACAAAAAATTATGATGGTCATCGTAGTTTTAAAAATAATAAATTATTGGTTAATTCTCTAGTTTTGGATGCTCAATTTCAAGAAGCGTTAATTATCGCTGACGAATTTTATAGCGATTACTTAAAACGTGGGGATCAATTTGCAGTTTATTTAAATATACTGTTAAAAAACAATAAATTTATTCGAGCTTGGCAATTGGTTAAAGAGCAACCTTTTGCCACATCACTAGTTTTGGATGCTGAAAATGAATGCCGTGAAAAATTCGATAAACAACTTAGACAAAATGAACGTCAATTTGCACACTTAGGTTCAGTGGACTTTTTTGGACAGCAACAAATTGTTCAAAGTGGACTGGTACTACCTAAAAATGAATTCTTAGATGCTTGTCAAAAAATATTTATGGATAAAGACGTACATCCAATTATAAAATCAAGTCTATTGCAAGAGGTACAAAAGATACCTAATAATATTGAAATAATAAACTATTTATGGGTTGATGGAACTCAGAAAAAAATTGACGTAAAAAAATTAGTTGCAAATGAAAATGAACCTGTATTACTGACAATTAATCAATTAACAAAAAATGATGAGGGAACTATTGATGTACAAATGAATAATTCTTTAAATCATATGTTAAATTTAAAATTGGGGATGATTTATCCTTTTGCAAGTGATTTTTTGGGTATTGAGAAAGAATGGATTGAATTAGTAAAAAGTGAGTTAGGTATGGAATCCACTTTTAAAAGGACTGAAAATTTAACGTATATGGTTGAATTAAATGCATTACTTTCGAAAGAATTAACTGAAATTATGAATTAATGATTAGGTAAAGCTAGCCGTTTACAGTAATCTATGATATTCTAATAAAGAATCCAAAATTTCACTTAGATTTAGTTGTATGAGCGTAGATTTAACCAGGTTATTTTAAGACGAGATAAAAAGTTTCAGTATTCTTTAAATAGGTATTTACAAAACTCTAAACAGTCTATATAATATTTTAAGGATTCTTCTTTATTTGATGATAATGTATTTTGTTATTAAATAAAGAAGTAGTATAATAAAAACAAAGAATCATCAGGGTTAGATTTTCTAAAACTGTTTTATTCTTACAAAAACACTAGGAGGCTCTTATTCATGGCAAAAGAACATTACGAACGAACAAAACCCCATGTTAATATTGGTACTATTGGACATGTCGATCATGGGAAGACAACTTTAACAGCTGCAATTAGTAAAGTATTATCAGACAACGGTTTCGGTGAAGCAGCAGATTTCGCTTCAATCGATGCTGCACCTGAAGAACGTGAACGTGGTATTACTATCAATACTGCCCATGTTGAATACGAAACAGCTGCACGTCATTACGCACATATCGATGCTCCAGGACATGCTGATTACGTTAAAAACATGATCACTGGTGCTGCACAAATGGATGGTGCTATCTTAGTTGTAGCCGCAACTGATGGCCCTATGCCTCAAACACGTGAACATATCTTACTTGCTCGCCAAGTTGGTGTTGATTACCTTATCGTGTTCTTAAACAAAACTGATTTGGTTGATGATGAAGAATTATTAGACCTTGTAGAAATGGAAGTTCGTGAATTATTAAGCGAATATGATTTCCCAGGCGATGATATTCCTGTTATCCGTGGTTCAGCTCTTAAAGCCCTTGAAGGCGATCCAGAAGCTGTAAAACAAGTTGAATTATTAATGGATACTGTTGATTCATACATCCCAACACCAGTTCGTCCTACAGACCAACCATTCTTAATGCCAGTTGAAGATGTATTTACAATTACTGGTCGTGGAACTGTTGCTTCAGGTCGTATCGATCGTGGTACAGTTAAAGTCGGAGACGATATTGAAATTGTTGGTTTACATGAAGATGTTCTTAAAACAACAGTTACAGGTATCGAAATGTTCCGTAAAACACTTGACGAAGGTGAAGCCGGCGATAACGTTGGTGCTTTACTCCGTGGTGTTGATCGCGAACAAATCGAACGTGGACAAGTTCTTGCACAACCTGGTTCAATCAAAACTCACAAATTATTCAAAGGCGAAGTTTATATCCTTTCTAAGGAAGAAGGTGGACGTCATACTCCATTCTTCTCAAACTACCGTCCTCAATTCTTCTTCCATACAACTGATGTTACTGGTGTTATTGAATTACCAGAAGGTGTAGAAATGGTTATGCCTGGTGATAACGTTACATTTACAGTATCATTAATCGCCCCAGTTGCTATTGAAAAAGGTCTTAAATTTACTGTTCGTGAAGGTGGCCGTACTGTTGGTGCCGGAGTCGTTTCAGAAATTGATGATTAATTTTTAATTAATTAAAAAAAGAAATTCGGAAAGCTTTTGCTTTTCGAATTTTTTTTTATAACCATTTACAATCTAGTAATGATACGGTAAAATAGACAAGTATATAAATAGTACGAATATAAAATTTTTGTTCTACCGGAGGGAAAACAATGTCAGCAAAATTTGAAAAAACAGGTAAAAACAATGGAGAAATAACATTCGAAATTGAAACTGATAAAATTAAAGAAGGATTGGAAAAAGCTTTCTTAAAAGTTAAGAAAGATTTAACTGTTCCTGGATTCCGTAAAGGAAAAGTTTCACGTCAAGTATTTAACAGAATGTATGGTGAAGAATCATTATACGAAGATGCTTTAAACATTCTATTGCCAGAAGCATACGAAAAGGCACTTGAAGAAGTTAAAGTATCACCCGTTGATCAACCTGATATTAACATTGATAGTTTAGAAAAAGATTCTACATGGGTCCTTAAAGCTAAAGTTACACTTCAACCAGAAGTTGAATTAGGTGACTATAAAGGATTAACTGTTCCTAAACAATCACGTCGAGTAACTAAAAAAGACGTAGAAGATAGTTTAGAAGCAAAACGTCAACAACAAGCTGAACTTGTACTTAAAGAAGACGAAGCAGCTATTTCTGGCGACACTGTTATCATTGATTTTGAAGGTAAAGTTGATGGCGTTGCATTTGATGGTGGAAAATCAGAAAATTATACTCTTGAATTAGGTTCAAATTCATTTATTCCTGGATTTGAAGACCAATTGGTAGGACATAAAGCTGGAGAGGATGTTGACGTAAAAGTTACATTCCCTGAAGATTACCAAGCTGAAGACTTACGTGGTAAAGAAGCAGTATTTGCTGTTAAAGTTCATGAAGTCAAAGGCAAAGAACTTCCAGAAATGGATGATGAATTTGCTAAAGATGTTGATGAAGAAGTTAATACGCTTGAAGAATTACAAGCAAAAACAAAAGATCAAATTAAAGAAACAAAAGAAGCTGCAGCTAAGGAAGCAATTCAAGATGCAGCAATTGAATTAGCAGTTGATAATGCTAAAGTTGATGAAATTCCTAATTCAATGATTGAAGAAGATGTTCATCGCCAAATGGATCAATACCTTGCAAATATGCAACAACAAGGAATTGACACAAAGATGTACTTCCAATTAACAGGAACAAGTGAAGACGATTTACACAAACAATTTGAAGAAGGCGCAGAACGTCGTGTTAAAACAAATCTTGTGTTAGAAGCTATCGTTGCCGCTGAAAAAATTGAACCTTCTGAAGAAGAAGTTTCATCTGAAATATCAAACTTAGCAGAACAATATGGTATGGAAGAAGAAGCAGTTCGTTCTGCTCTTTCAGACGATATGGTAAAACATGATATTGCTATCAAGAAAGTTGTTGACGAGTTAGCTGACTCAGCAGTTGAAGAAGCAAAAATGAAAAAATAAATAATTAATCGGATATTTTGATTAATCATTTTGAATGAATGAGATTGAAGCGAGTTTATTAGCTTCAATCTTTTTTGTTAAATACATTTGAACGTAAATATTCGCGAAATATTGCTTTATTTGGTACTATAGGTATGCATAAAGTAAAAGATGAGAAGAAAAATACGAGGTGGTAAAATGTTCGAAAATACTGAAGAAGGCGGACCCGTAAATTGTTCTTTTTGCGGTAAGTCACAAGATCAAGTAATGAAAATCGTTGCTGGACCTGGTGTTTATATTTGTAATGAATGTGTTGATTTATGTAAGGAAATTATCGACGAGGAATTCAGGGAACAAATGGATTCTGAACCATTACTTGTATTAAAACCACAAGCAATTATGAATAAATTGAATGATTATGTAATTGGGCAAGATCAATCTAAAAAAACGTTGTCAGTTGCGGTTTATAATCATTATAAACGAGTTAATCATATGCTTGAAGTTGACGAAGATAATGACGAAACAGAATTACAAAAAAGTAATATTTGTTTAGTTGGTCCTACGGGATCAGGTAAGACATATTTAGCACAAAGTTTAGCTAAAATTTTAAACGTACCATTTGCTATTGCAGATGCCACTACTTTAACTGAGGCTGGATATGTTGGTGAAGATGTTGAAAATATCCTTTTAAAATTATTGCAAAGTGCAGATTATGATGTTGCAAAAGCTGAAAAAGGAATTATCTACATTGATGAAATCGATAAAATTGCTAAGAAGAGTGAGAATGTTTCAATCACACGTGATGTATCAGGTGAGGGTGTTCAACAGGCACTTTTAAAGATTCTTGAAGGTACTATTGCAAGTGTTCCGCCTCAAGGTGGACGTAAACACCCACAACAAGAATTAATTCAAATAGATACTAAGAATATTTTATTTATTGTTGGTGGGGCATTTGCTGGAATTGAAACAATGGTCAAAAATCGATTAGGCGATAAAACGATTGGTTTCGGTGCTGAATCCAATTCTGAAACTATTGATGAACAAAATAGTGTTATGCAACAAATTATTCCAGAAGATTTATTAAAATTTGGATTAATTCCTGAATTTGTTGGTCGTTTACCAATTATGACAGCTTTAGAAGAATTAAAAGAAGAAGATTTAGTTCGAATTTTAACGGAACCTAAAAATGCATTGGTTAAACAATATACAAAACTTGTTGAATTAGATGGTGTGACGCTTGAATTCGAACCTGAGGCATTGTCACGAGTTGCCGAACTTGCTATTAAGCGAGATACTGGGGCACGAGGTTTGCGATCTATTATTGAAGAAACAATGCGTGATGTTATGTTTGATATTCCAAGCCAAGAAGACATCGAGCGCGTAATTATCACTAAAGCAACAGTTGATCAAACTGATGGTCCTGTAATAATTAAAGGGAGCAAGAAAGCAGCATCTTAAAGTCTTGTTAGAGTATAGTCATTTAAAGACTGTCAAATATAGTGAGTACACTCTAAAAAAAAGACATAGTAATGAATATAAATGTAGTATAATGAATTTAAGGTTAATAATTTTAATAAATAATAAAGGGTGGACGTCATGAATAAAACAATAAAAAAAGCGATTTTGTTCGGATTTTCTGGGGTATTGTTGGGTGGACTTGGGTTATTCAATAAGTCTGTTGAAGCTAAGGCTCCTGCAAATAATATTGGGTACAGTGTTCAAAGTATTCAATCTGATAAACAAGTTAAAGCTAGTTTGAAACAATCATACTTTGATTTGAAATTGGATGCTAAGGAAAAAGAAACGATTTCAGTTAAAATCTTTAATTCATCAGACAAAGCATTAAAAATTCGTAATGCTGTTTATACAGCATCTACAAATGATAATGGTCAGCTTGAATATGCAAAAGAATTAGCAAAAAAGAATATTGATAAATCAATGAAATATCCTTTAGCTTCACTTACTAAGTTAGATTCAGGTAGTGTCGTAACAGTTCCTGCTAAAGGAAGTAAAATCGTTAAGGCTACAATTACTATGCCAAAAGATAGTTTCAACGGTGTTTTGTTAGGTAGCTGGTATTTTGAAAAAGTTGATAATTCAACTAAAGAAACAAGTAATAAAAAAGGGATTTCAATTTCAAATGCATATTCATATGCAATTGGAATTAAAATTTTAGAGAAGAAGACGGTTGAACCAAATATGAATTTATTATCAGTTAAAGCTGGTATGAGAAACTATCGTAAAGGTGTATTCCCTGTATTCCAAAACGATAAAGCCGTAATTATTCCTAAATTAACAATTAAATCTGAAATTATGAAAAAGGGTTCAACAGATGTTTTAGAAAATACAACATTAAAGAACCTATCAATGGCTCCTAATTCAAATTTCAAATTCCCAATGCTTTATGACAAGGGTCAATTAGAAGCTGGAGACTACACATTAAAGGCTGTAGCAACAAGTGGTAAAAACACTTGGAAATTCAATAAAAACTTCACAATTACAAATGATGATGCAAGTAAGTACAACAAAGATGCTATTGGAGATCCACAAAAAGCAACAAATCCGCTATGGTATGTTGCTTTAGGTCTTGGTCTCGCAATCCTAGTGATACTAATCTTTTTCCTTATTAAAAGATATGTTGATAAGAAAAAAGCTGATAAGTAAGTATTTAATATTATTATTTATTTTATTTTTCAGTATGCTCGTGACACTTAAAAGTGTGTCTGCAGACATAACGTATGGGTACAGTACGTTACCTAATACGGTTAACAAATATGTTAAGAAAAATAATTCAGAATTTGCAATTTATTCTGATAGTAATAATAGAGAATCACCTTATTTGCAAATAATCGCAACTGATGGATTGACACCATCATGGCAATTGAAAGGTAGGCTACAATATAAGTCAAACGATATTGTACATGTTGACTTATTTCGGCCAAAGTTACAGTCTGGATTAAAGAATATGCCAAGAACTTATGGTGATCTAATTTCTGGAGATTCAACTAATATAACAGCAAATGCTAAAGATAGTAGTGGGGAATATTTATTTTATTGGCCCAATACTTTAATTCAGATTTTGACAACGCATGTGGTAACATATTCGGAAGTACAAATAATTTGGATTATCCAAACGGCAGCAACAAAATAAAAGCTTTACAACATCGAATTATTTAATTCATGTTGTAAAGCTTTTTGATTCAGATTAAGTTACATTAACACATTTTTATATGGTAAAATGGTTTGAGTATTGAAAGGAAGGTGTTTAATATGGATGTTCATAATGTTGAACTTGTTATGAGTGCCGTTGCACCAGCACAGTATCCAACAGATGGTATTCCTGAGATTGCACTGTCAGGACGTTCTAATGTTGGAAAATCATCATTAATAAATACGTTAATAAATCGTAAAAGTTATGCGAGAACTTCTAGTCAGCCTGGAAAAACGCAAACATTGAACTTTTATAACGTGGAACAAAAATTATTTTTCGTAGATGTTCCAGGATATGGATATGCAAAAGTGTCAAAAACAGAACGTGCAAAGTGGGGACAAATGATTGAAACCTATTTAGCAGAACGTACTTCTTTAAGAGGGGTCATTTCATTAGTTGATGCTCGACATGAGCCAACAAAATTAGATGTTCAAATGGTTGATTTTCTTCACTATTACGATATTCCTGTATTGGTTGTTGCGACAAAGAGCGACAAAATTTCTCGTGGTAAGTGGAATCAACATGAGAGTATCATAAGACGTTCATTGTCTTTGACACCTGAAGATGATTTTGTTTTATTTTCGGCTCAAGACAAATCTGGAAAAGAAGAGATTTGGCAATGGATTGAAAGTCATACAGAACTAGGAGAAAAAAATGGAATTTAATGAATATCAAGAAGCAGCAAATCGCACATTATATGGAACTGAACAAGTTTTAACAAATTGTGCATTAGGTGTTGCGGCTGAAGGTGGACAATTAGTTGATTTAATTAAAGATTATACTTTTAAAGGTCGAGAATTAGATAAAGTGAAATTAACTAAAGAAATGGGAGATGTACTTTGGTATTTATCCCAAATTGCTGAATGGGCCGATATTGAATTTGATGATGTTGCAAGAGATAATATTTTAAAATTAAATAAACGTTACCCAGATGGATTTAAAAAATAAAAAAATTCAGATAAGTTTATAACTTATCTGAATTTTTTTATTTTTTAGGTTTCGATTCTTTAACATCAGAACTAGGCTTCTCTTCCGTTTCTGAAGACTTAAGTTCAACTTTAGCAGGATCTTTAGGGTCAAGTGCAAATTTATCAAATAAACTTTCCAAGTTATCTTGGCGTTGGATTTTTAAGCTCATAATTGTAGCCTCCTTATGTAAATATAGAATAACAGTTTATTAAAATGAATACAAGACAACTGATTAATGCATAAAAAGCGCTTTAAATAACTTTTATATGTATAAAGTCATTTATTATATGTATTTAATTGCATAAAAAATCTTTGTAGCATATAATCGATTTATTCACTAATAAGAGAAATTAAAAAAGAGGAGTAAATTGATGCAAATAAATAAAAAATGGTTTATAGGTATATTAATCGCATTTTTCATGATGTTAGTTGGTAGTAATCAAGTAAGTGCTGCAACTGGTAACTCTTTACAGAATGTTAAGGATAAGGGAACGTTAGTACTTGGAACAAGTCCAGATTATCCACCCTATGAATTTCAAACAACAGTTAATGGCGATGATAAAATCGTTGGATTTGATATTTCAATTGCACAAAAAATTGCTAAAGACATTGGAGTTAAGTTAGTAATTAAGAAAATGGATTTTGACTCATTACTTGTTGGCTTAGAAACTAATAAAATTGATATGGTTATTTCAGGTATGAATCCGTCGGATGATCGTAAAAAAAGTATTGATTTTTCAGATGTTTATTACAATGGAAAACAAATGATGTTGGTTAATAAGACTGATGAAGATAAATATAAGACTTTAAATGATTTTTCTGGGCTATCAGTTGGGGCTCAAACTGGATCGCTTCAATATACAATGAGTAAAGAACAAATAAAAAATGTGAATATTAAAGGGTTGGCTAAAGTAACCGATTTAATTTTAGCGCTTAAAAGTGGTAAGGTAGCGGGTGTTGCCATGGAAGAACCAACTGCTAAAGCATACGCACAAAATGATAGTTCATTAGCAGTTGTTAATCCTGGATTTATCTCAGCGCCTGATGCAAGGGGAGCTGCAGCCGGATTTGCAAAGAATTCCGATACTTTGGTGGCAGCTGTAAATAAGTCTATTAAAGAAATTAAAAAGAAAAATTTAATAAATACGACATATTTACCTGAGGCTAGTAATTATTTAACAAAAAATACATCGGATAACACAATGATTCACTATTGGAAATATTTTGCCAAAGGAATTGGTTATACTTTATTAATAACGGCGGTTTCAGTTATTGTTGGTGTTATATTAGGAACGTTGCTAGCACTCATGCGTTTGGGCAAAAATAAAGTGATTAAAGTAATTGCAGTATCCTACATTGAATTTGTTCGTGGAACGCCTCTAATGATTCAAGTGATGTTTGTGTACTTCGGTATTGGAATGTTAGTAAATATTCCAGCGCTAATTGCAGGTATTATTGCTGTATCGCTTAATTCAGGCGCATATATAGCTGAAGTAATACGATCGGGAATCTCTTCTGTTGATGATGGACAAATGGAAGCAGCAAGAAGTTTGGGGCTTTCACAGAAAGAGACGTATCAGTCTGTTATTATTCCACAAGCACTAAAAAATATTTGGCCAGCTCTGGGAAATGAATTTATAACATTAATAAAAGAAAGTTCAATTGTTTCTATTATTGGTGTGACTGATTTAATTTATCAGATGAAAATGGTTCAATCAGCTACTTATAAAGGTATTGCGCCTATCTTTGTTGCAATGTTAATTTACTTTGTTTTAACATTTAGCTTATCTAAATTATTAAATTACTTTGAAGGGAAGATGAAGCATGTCTAAAATTATTGAAGTTAATAAATTAAGAAAATCCTTTGGAAAAAATGATGTTTTAAAAGATATTTCTGAATCAGTTGATAAAGGACAGGTTATCTGTGTGATTGGACCATCAGGATCTGGTAAAAGTACCTTTTTACGTTGTCTGAATCTACTTGAAGTTCCTACATCAGGGGATATTTTATTCGAAGGTGAAAATTTAACAAGTTTAAATGAAAAAGACTTAAATCAATTGAGAGAAAAAATGGGGATGGTTTTTCAAGGTTTTAATTTGTTTCCAAATATGAATGTAATTGAGAATATAAAATTGGCTCCCATGAAAGTTAAAAATATATCAGATAAAGAGTCAGCTGATATAGCTACCAATTTATTAGAAAAAGTTGGATTAGCAGATAAGGCACTACAATATCCAGATAGTTTATCTGGTGGTCAAAAGCAACGAGTTGCGATTGCCAGAGCATTAGCCATGGATCCAGAAGTACTCTTATTCGATGAGCCAACTTCAGCATTAGATCCTGAAATGGTCGGAGAAGTACTTAAAGTTATGAAAACGTTGGCTAGTGACGGAATGACGATGGTAGTTGTGACACATGAAATGGGTTTTGCTAGAGAAGTAGCAGATCAAATTTGGTTCATGGATCAAGGATATATTCAAGAAAAAGGACGTCCAGAAGATGTTTTTGATCATCCGACGTCAGAACGTGCGCAAGATTTTTTATCAAAGATATTGTAAAAAAATAGATTTCAGATAGACTCCCGTCTATTTGGAATCTATTTTCTTTATTCAAACGCTTGTTCGGGGTATAATTAAAGCATATATTAACGTAAAGAAGGTGCCTCGATTGGCTTCAGAGCATATCGAAAATAAATTAGCATTATTACCAGCATTACCAGGATGCTATATCATGAAAAATTTAAATAGTCAGATTATTTATGTTGGGAAAGCAAAAAATTTAAAAAATCGGGTGCGTTCTTACTTCAAAAGTGCGCATGATGGAAAAACAGCTAAATTGGTTTCTCAAATTGTTGATTTTGAAACAATTATTACATCCACTGATAAAGAAGCATTTCTGTTGGAAATTACTTTAATTCAAAAACATCAGCCGTATTATAATATAAAATTAAAGAAAGGTACTGGATATCCATATATTAAAATTACAAATGAAAAAGACCCAATGATGCAAATCGTTAGTCAGGTTAATAAGGACGGTGGATTTTATTTTGGTCCTTATCCAAATGTTTATGCAGCTCAGGAAACATTGCAGTTTTTACAAAAAGTTTATCCTTTAAGAAGATGCAATGGATTTCAGAAGCGACCATGTTTGTATTATCATATGGGGCAATGTTTAGGCTCTTGTTTTAAAGAAGTTCCGCATGAAAAATATGAGGCTCAAATAAAAAAAATCAAATCATTTTTAAATGGTAATGTGATTGTAGCAAAACAAAAACTAAAAAAAGAAATGAGTAAGGCAGCGGATGAAATGTTATTTGAACGTGCCGCTGAATTACGTGATCAAATTCATTTTATTGAAGTTACTGTTGAAAAACAAAAAATCATTTCAAATGATAATACACCTAGAGATTTGTTTAATTTCTATCTGGATAAAGGTTGGTTGTCAATTCAAGTTTTCTTTATTAGGCAAGCACGATTAATGAAGCGAGAAAAAAGACTTTTTCCAATTGTAACAACGGCTGAAGAAGAAATGGCAACTTTTATCCTTCAGTTTTATAATCGAAAAAATAATGTGTTACCAAAAGAAATATTAGTTCCAGCAGGAATTGATACAGATATCTTATCTGATATCTTACAAGTACCAATTCGGACACCACAACGTGGGCAAAAAAGTGAACTTTTAAAATTAGCTAAAAAAAATGCTCGCTTAGTTCTTGAAGAAAAATTCAGATTACTAGAATTAGATGGGCGCAAAACAACTGGTGCCATGAAAGAAATTACAGACGCTATGGGGATTCCAGAAGGTCATCGAATAGAATCTTTTGATCACTCACATATACAAGGGACTGATCTGGTATCAGCCATGGTTAGTTTTATTGATGGTAAACCTGAGAAGAGCGAATATCGCAAATATAAGTTGAATACAGTTGATCATGCGGATGAAGCAGCAAGTACACGTGAAGTTGTTCGCCGACGTTATACACGTCTTTTGAAGGAAGGTAAGCCTATGCCAGATTTAATTTTAATGGATGGTGCTGAAATACAAATAGAAGCTGCAAAAGACGTTTTAAGTAATGAATTAGATTTAATGATTCCAGTAGCGGGGATGGTTAAAAATAACAAGCATAAAACATCTGATTTAATGTTTGGTGATGCTGATCAAAGACTATCATTGGATCCAAAGAGTGAAGGGTTTTACCTTTTACAAAGGATTCAAGATGAAGTCCATCGATTTGCCATTACCTTTCATCGTCAAGTTCATTCAAAGAACTCACTTAGTTCTCGTTTAGATTCTATCCAGGGTGTTGGGCCAAAAACCAAAACGAAATTGTTAAAAGAATTTGGGTCGATGAAACATATTAAAGACGCTTCAATGGAAGAGTTACAAGGATTAGGTATTTCAAAGACAGTCGCACAAACAATAAAATTATCATTATAAATTTACAAAAGGAGTCCTTAATGACAGAGATTTATGTCATTAAGGACTCCTTTTTATTTTAAAATAAAGAAGAGCTATCAGGTATTATCCTGATAGCTCTTCAAAGTTAAACGAATTATTTCTTATTTTCTTTTGCAACTGGACGCCAGATACCGAGGATAATCCCTGCAACTGCAGCACCAATTAAAACAGAAAGTAAGTAGAACGTTTTATTTGTAGCTAAGGCAATTACCCAAAGACCACCATGAGGTGCAGGAACAGAGACGTTCCAGAATTGACTTAAACCACCACCGATTGCAGCACCAATTACACTTGATGTAATGACGTGTAATGGATCTGCTGCTGCGTAAGGAATAGCACCTTCAGTAATAAATGAAATACCAAGAATGTAGTTTGACAAACCGGCTTTTCTTTCATCTTCAGAAAATTTATTTTTCCAGAATGTTGATGCAATAGCTATTGCAAGTGGAGGAATCATACCACCAACCATAACAGCAGCCATCATTTTACCATCACCAGTAGAAGTGAAGACACCAATTGAGAATGTATAAGCTGCTTTGTTAAATGGACCACCCATATCGATAGCCATCATAGCAGCAAGAATTGTACCGATTAAGACGGCATTGGCTGTTCCCATATGAGTTAAGAAATCTGACAAGACATGATTAATTTGTGCGAAGATAGGATTAACCATAAAGAACATAATCGCGCCGACAATTAATAAGGATAAAATAGGGTAGATTAGGATAGGTTTCATCCCATCTAGTGATTTTGGTAAGTTTTTAAAGAGTTTTTTAAGACCGACAATAACATAACCGGCAATAAAACCAGCTGCTAAACCACCTAAGAAACCAGAAACAGATTCAGTTTTAATAACATTTGCGGCAGCAAAGTTAGCCATGTAACCACCAACAATACCAGGCATAAGGGCAGGACGATCACCAATACTCATAGCAATAAAACCGGCTAAGATAGGTACTAAGAAAGCAAATGCATAATTACCAATTCCATTTAAGAAGATAAAAGTTTGTGAACTTGAGCCACCGGGAACGTATTGTTCAACGATGAATGAGAGTGCCATTAAGATACCGCCACCAACAACAAATGGTAACATGTGTGATACACCGTTCATTAAGTTCTTATAAATTTCATTCCAAACACTACCAGAGGTTTCTTCATCATTTTCAGCAGCGTCGGTTCCTTTAGCATGATAAATAGGTGCTTTTCCGTTTACTGCGGCAGTAATCAATTCTTCGGCTTTTTTAATACCATCGGTAACAGGACGGTTAATTAAAGGTTTGCCATCGAAACGATCCATAGCAACTTTTTTATCAGCGGCGACAATGACACCAGACGCACGTTTAATTTCTTCGTCAGTTAAACGATGCTTAATACCTTCTGAGCCATTTGTTTCAACTTTAATGTCAACGCCCATCTCTTCAGCTTGTTTGATGAGGGCAGCTTCAGCCATATAAGTATGAGCGATACCAGTAGGGCAGGCTGTTACAGCGACCACGTATGGATTACCTGATGGTTTAACATCAGTGTTTTTAGCAGCAAGTTGTGCAGCAGCTTCTTTTGCTTCTTTTTCATTTTCAGCGGCAGTGAAGGCAGCTTGAACCTCATCTGGAGTTGTGACTGTTTTTAATTTATCAACTAAATCGGGATTAATTAATAGACTTGATAAAGCAGCTAATGCTTGTAAATGGGCATCGTTTGCACCTTCAGGAGCAGCAATCATGAAAAATAAAAATGTAGGTTGACCATCAAGTGAATCATAGTCAAGTCCTGCTTTACTTTTAGCAAATAGGACAGTAGCACGTTTAACAGCTTTATTTTTTGCATGTGGCATGGCAATACCTTCACCGATACCAGTAGTTGATTGTGCTTCACGTTTTAGAATGTCTTGTTTGTAAAGTTCCTCATCATCAATCACGCCAGCCTCAAAGTATTTATGTACCATTTCATCAATTGCTTCGGCTTTTGTTGTTGCTTGAAGATCCATAATCATGACATCTTTAAGTAATAATTCATTTAAGTCCATAGTGTAAAACTCCTTTTATAATAGTTAGATTTTCTTAATATCAATTTGTGGTAAAATTTCGTTAATTTTTTCAATAGTTGCAATATCTTCAGAAAATGCAGTTGCGGAGCCACAAGCTAGTCCATATTTAAAACTTTCAATAGGATCATTAGTTTTTGCAAAGGTACCTGTAAAACCAGCAATCATTGAATCGCCAGCACCAACTGAATTAATAACAGTCCCTTTAGGCGCATTACTTTGGTAAACAGCATCTTTAGTAATCAATAGGCCGCCATCGCCAGCCATTGAAATTAAAACATGTTGTGCACCTAATTCTAATAATTTTTGACCATATTTCACAATATCGTTGATACCGTTTAAAGTAACATTGAATAATTCGGCTAATTCATGGTGATTTGGTTTCACGACGAGAGGTTTTTCACTAATTGTTTTCAATAGTGCTTCACCAGTTGTATCAATAACAAATTGTGCGCCTTTAGAACGAATTACTTTAATTAATTCATAATAAAAATCTTGAGATAGGTTAGGAACTAAACTACCAGCTAAAATGACAGTATCATCAGACGTCAATGTTTCAAATTGCTCATTGAATAGTTTAAGTTCATCATCTGATATTAGAGGACCCTTACCATTTATTTCGGTTTCTTGGTCAGCTTTTATTTTAATATTAATTCTAGAATCAGCTTTTATTTTTGTAAATTGAGTATCTAGGTGATTAGCTATCATAGCTGACTTAATAAATTCACCTGTGAATCCACCAATAAAACCAAGTGCTTTATTAGGTTGATTCAATTCATTTAAAATTCGGGAAACGTTTATACCTTTACCACCTGGTAATTTTGTATCATAATCCATCCGATTAACTTCGCCAAGCGTTAACTTATCTAGTTGAACGATGTAATCAATAGAAGGATTTAAAGTTACTGTGTAAATCATTGTTGTACCTCCAAAATTTTTGTTTGTGTTTTATAATTTTCAGAATCAGTTACCGGCAATTTATCAGTGATAATTGTAGCCTGATTAAGATCTGCAACTTTAATGAATGAAACTTGGTTAAATTTTGATTTGTCGGCTAAAACATAAGTTTGTCGACTTTGATGAATTGCGGCCAGTTTAACTGCGGCTTCTTCAGGATCTGGTGTGCTAAATCCAAATTTATTGTTAATTGAATTAATACCGAGAAAGACTAAATCAAATTGAAGGTTCTTGATTGATTTAATACTATCAGCTCCCACAATAGCCTTTGTATTAGCTTTAACTTGACCACCGATGACGATTGTTCTAATATCATTTTCAGAAAGAGAAAGTGCATGATTAACACCGTTTGTAACAACAGTTAGATTGTTAACTAACTTAAGATAGGGAATCATTGCGAAAGTTGTACTACCAGCATCAAGAAAAATCACATTATTAGGTTTGATTAAATTTGCAGCAGCTTTAGCAACTGCTATTTTATTTGGCGTATTTAATGAAAATTTTTCTTCTAAATTTGCTTCAACTTTTAATGATTGGATGCTTTGTGCACCACCATGAACTCTTACTAATTCACCATCAGTTTCAAGCTGCTGTAAATCGCGTCGAACAGTTGATTCTGAGACATTTAATTTATGACAAATATCTTGTAACTTAATATAACCATGTTTGTCAATTTCAGAAATAATATATTGGCACCTTTCAATTGTAAGCACTTTCTCAACTCCTTATAAATAAAATACCACCAAAAACATTCAAAATCAACCAAAAACATTCAAAAATACCAAAAAAATTTGAAATATGAGAAATTGGCTTGAATTTTTAAAAGAGTTAAGTAAATACATAGACAAATGACTTTTTCTTCTTTAAAATAGTAAGTTAGTAGTCAACGGAAAGAATAGGTGATCGTATGTTTATAGATCAAGTTACAATTGAAATAAAAGCAGGTAAAGGTGGCGACGGGATGGTAGCGTTCCGTCGAGAAAAATATGTACCTAATGGTGGACCAGCCGGTGGTGATGGTGGCCGTGGTGGTAGTATTGTATTTGAAGTAGATGAAGGATTAAGAACTTTAATGGATTTTAGATACAGTAAACATTTTAGAGCTGAATCTGGTGAAAAAGGAATGATTAAAGGGATGCACGGACATGGTGCACCTGATAAAAGAGTTCAAGTACCAGAAGGAACAACAATTAAAGATGCTGAAACAGGAGCAGTAATCGCTGATCTCGTTCATAAAGGAGATTATGCTGTTGTTGCCAAGGGTGGTCGAGGTGGTCGTGGCAATATTAGATTTGCTAGTCCTAAAAATCCAGCTCCAGAAATTTCTGAAAATGGTGAACCTGGAGTAGAACGTAAAATTCAACTTGAATTAAAAGTTTTAGCTGATGTTGGGTTAGTTGGATTTCCATCTGTCGGTAAGTCAACGCTTCTTTCAGTTGTGACAAGTGCCAAACCTAAAATTGCAGATTATCATTTTACAACGTTATCACCTAATTTAGGGATGGTTCGTTTAGATGATAACCGTGATTTTGTTATTGCTGATTTACCCGGATTGATTGAAGGGGCTTCAGTTGGCGTTGGATTAGGAATTCAATTTTTACGTCATATTGAGCGGACACGTGTTATTCTTCATTTAGTTGATATGAATCCTGAAGAAGGTCGTGATCCGTTTGACGACTATCTTAAGATTAATAAAGAATTAAAAAATTATGACCCTGAATTACTTGAACGTCCGCAATTAATTGTGGCAAGTAAGATGGATATGCCAGGGGCTGCAGAACAGTTAGAAGCATTTAAAAAACAATTGGCAGAAGATTCTACAGTGGAAGAAACACCTCGTGTATTTTCTACTTCTTCTATTACTCGTGAGGGACTACAAACCTTAATGAATGTAGCTGGTGATTTATTGGAAGAAACACCAATGTTCCCAGCACTAAACTTGAAAGAACAAGAAGCACAACAAAAAATCTATGATTTCGAAAAAGAACAAGAAAAATCTGCACCTGATTTTGTTATTAATAGGGATGAAGATTTAACTTGGGTTCTTTCTGGAGAAAAATTAGAACGTCTATACCAAATGACAAATATGGACCGAGACGAAAGTTTGATGCGTTTTGCACGTCAACTTCGTGGTATGGGTGTCGATGATGCTTTACGTGAACGTGGTGCTAAAAGTGGGGATATAGTGAGAATTGATAAATTCTCATTTGAGTTCGTTGAATAATTCGGAATATTAATAATTTACGGTTACGCTATCAGCAAATAAAAGGGTAATTTATATAAGATAAGAGGAGAACGGAACAAGATGGATAAGAAAAAAAGATTAAAAAAAGCCAGATATATTACTGGCTTTGATGGCGTGAGGACATTGGCTGTTATTGGGGTTATCCTTTATCACCTCGTGCCATCTAGTCTACAAGGTGGATACTTAGGTGTACCGATATTTTTTGTTGTATCGGGTTACTTGATTACTGATTTACTTAATCAGGAATGGGAACAAAATAAAAAAATTGATGTTCTAGGCTTTTATATTCGACGGGTTCGACGACTTTATCCAGCGTTATTGACGATGTTGATTGCAACTATTGCCTATATAACACTATTTCAAAGAGAGTTATTGAAAAATATTCAAGAAATTTTCGCATCAAATTTGTTATATGTTTATAATTGGTTTCAAGTTTTGCACAAAGAATCATATTTTGATCATTTCGGGACGCCATCACCATTTACGCATCTTTGGTCGCTATCAATTGAAGGTCAGTACTATTTTTTCTGGCCTATTATAGTGGCGTTGCTAATTGTGTTTTTAAAACGAAAAGAACGGATTTTTAATCTTATCTTTATCTTAGCTTTTATTTCCGCATTAGCGATGGCCTTCTTGTATAAAGCAGGATCTGATCCAAGTCGTGTCTATTATGGAACGGATACAAGAATGTTTTCAATTTTATTGGGGTCAGCACTTTCATTTATTTGGCCAAGCAGTTCTTTAAAAAAGGAAATTTCAAAAAAAGGCCGATTTGTTTTAGATGCGTTAGGTATAGTATCGCTCATAACAATTATTAGTTTGTTTTTGACTATGTCAGATCAAAGTTCGCTTGTTTATCGTGGAGGGATGTTTTTCTTTTCAGTTTTAGTTATGATTTTTGTAGCTACAATTGCACATCCTGGAGCGGATATGAACAAAATTATGACAAATCCTGTTTTTACTTGGGTTGGTAAGAGAAGTTATGGCATTTACCTATATCAATTTCCAATAATGGTATTCTATGAGTCAAAGATTCAGAGTATAGGTGATCATCCATGGCTAAACGCGCTAATTGAAATATCTATCATTTTATTAGTGAGTGATTTGTCATATCGATTCTTAGAAAGACCTCTACAAAGATTTAATTATAAACAAACATTTACATTTATTAAAGAAACCTTTACAAAGGATATTAAAAAAACTCGTCAAAAATTTTCTATTATTGTGGGTGCATTAATAATTGGTATAGCGTTGTTTGGAATAATTAACGGACCAAGTCTTTCAATTACTGGAGTGAATGCTTTACAGAATACTATTAGTGAGAATGCTAAAGTAGCTGATAAAAAGAATGCTGACGCATTAAAAAAACCGAGCTCGTCTAGTTCTAAGAAAAAACAATCAAGTAGCAAAAGTGCTTCTAAAACTAGTTCTTCAAAAGTAGTTGCTGAAAAACAAAGCCCAACATCATTAACAAAGGCTGAGACAAAAAAAGCCTCAAGCGTATATGCAACGGCAATTGGTGATTCTGTATTGGCAGATGGAGAAAACATATTACAAGATGATTTCCCACATATGTATGTTGATGCAAAAGTCGGTCGTCAGGTATATACAGCTGCTGATGATATTAGGTTGTTGGCTAAGCAAGGTAAACTTCAAGATAACGTTGTTATTGGTTTAGGGACAAATAGTCCATTTACAACCGATCAGTTTGACGATATTATGAGTGCAGTTGGTTCGGGGAAACAAGTTTACTGGATTAATGTACATGTCCCAACAAGGCGTTGGGAAGGTACCGTTAATAGCATGTTGGAGACACAAAAGAAAAAATATTCAAATTTGCATATAATTGATTGGTATTCATATAGTAAGGATCATACAGAGTGGTTTTATGATGATAATGTTCATCCAGATCCCGATGGTTCAAAGTATTATGCAACGTATATTGCAAGACAATTAATTAAAAATATGTAAAATACTTAAGAAGCCCTACAAACTATGGTTTGTAGGGCTTCTTATTTTTGGGTCTGCGTCAAATAGTGTTGGTGAGACGATAAACGTCTAATTTAATTAAGGGAAATCCAAAAGGATTTCCTTTTTTTAGTTATGAATTAATAAAATTCTTTCAAATAGATGATGCCAGTTTCTGAAACCGTAACAGCTACGTTTAAGTGTTTTAATTTTTCGGTTAAGTCCCTCTATAGGGCCATTTGAATATGGTGAAGATAAACTATTTTTAATATAATGCTGATTCTTTTTAAAAGTGGTTATTACAGTATCCATTTCACTGTTATTAGGTTGATAGTCTTCTAATAACTGAGTTAAATTAGAAGTGTCGGCTTTATTGATAGCTAATAAAATATCTTGATATGTTTCATAGACTTTTTTGAAGTTAGAACTTTGTTCTAATCCTAAATCAACAACATTCTGTTGCGTCATATATTCTTTCGTACTAAAAAAATAAACAGATTTTGAACTTTCTAGTTCTGTTTCTTGTTTGTGAAAAAGGCGCCACTGAGTTTTTAAAGCTTTGTAATAATCCCTTTATGGTTGTCAGATGAAATAATA
This sequence comes from Dellaglioa sp. CoH-57-MRSF-17, assembly GCF_056782015.1. Next base: position 152,368 of record NZ_JBXAXY010000004.1, read on the forward strand.
TAATTTCATCCGATAATCATGGAGGGATTTTTGTATGTCC